>JAPYLE010000030.1 GCA_027293795.1 Rickettsia endosymbiont of Ixodes persulcatus | reverse complement strand
TAATCCAACAATATTATATTAATAAATTTAATTAATGAGAATAGATAAAAATTTACCTAATTATCTAACTATTGCTCGAATAATGGTAATTCCGGTTATTATACTGGCATTTTATATAAATAATTCACTCGCACGTAAATTTGGGGCATTATTATTTGTTTTAGCTAGTATTACGGATTTTTTTGACGGTTATATTGCAAGGAAATATAATTTAGTTACAAGTTTTGGCAAGATGTTTGACCCTATAGCAGATAAGCTACTCGTAGGTTGCGTTATTATAATGCTACTAAAAAAAGATAATGTAGATGAGATACCTTGCTTATTAATTTTAGCACGAGAATTTTTAGTTAGCGGTCTTCGGGAGTTTTTAGCTCTAGTAAAGGTTAGTGTGCCTGTATCGAGACTCGCTAAGGTAAAAACGTTTTTACAAATGTTTGCTTTATCGATATTGATACTAAGTTCAAAAGGTTCAGGAATTATTTATTTAGATATAGTAGGGGAAATAATTTTATGGATTGCTGCTTTTTTAACAATCATCACAGGTTATTCTTATTTTAAAGCATGTAAGCAATATTTTTAAAAATATCAATAGCAAATTACTATAGAGATAATTTGCTATTGATTGAAAGGTGGTACAAATCAAGCGTAGGGCCGTCCCAAGCTTGATTTGAGAATAAAATATTTATATTATATTCATACAAAATTGATAAGTTTGGTATAAAATTAAAACTTATATCCAAGGAGAAAGACGATTTCCTCCTTGGATATTATTTATTTCGTACCGAATAGCTAATTATTATATAATTAGCTATTCGCATTAAGGAGAATTTTATGATATATGTTAAATATATAATTTTAGGGTTTATTATGGTGTCTAGTTTAAATCTTTACGCTGCTAACAATTATATAATTGCCGATAAGAAAGTTGTAAAGGTAGAAGTAAGTAATGAACATTTAAAAACATTAAATGAAGCTTCTACTCTTTTAATTAGTTGCGTAGATTTTAGACTAATAGATGAAACAGATAAATTAATGAAGCAATTAGGATTAGAAGATAATTTTGATAAAGCATCACTGCCGGGTGCATCGCTTGCCCTGGTTAATGAGAAATATACTCATTGGAGAAAAACAATAGAAGATACTATCGAGATTTTGCAAGAATTACATAACATTAAACAGATTGTCTTTCTTGATCATAGAGAATGCGGAGCTTATAAAATGCTTATAGGTCAGGAACAGCTAAATACCAAAGAAAAAGAAACGGCAGCACATGCAGAAATTTTAAATAGGGCACGTAACATAATTAAAGAAAAATTCCCCCAATTAAAAGTTTATACCTTTTTAATGGGGCTTGACGGTGTAGTAAAACAAATTTATGAAGATGTCATTCCTGCTTTCGCAGGAATGACATAGAGCAGGTTTTACCTACCCACACCATACACCTACAAGTTCGCAAAAAATAACAGATTTTATTTTGTATCTTTATCCTTATTATCGTTAGAATTAGCAGCATTATTTTGGGGGTCATTTTCTGCTGTTAGTTTAGAGAGAGATAGTTTTTGTTTATATTTTTGTTGCTCTGCTAAAAAATTTTGAGCCTCTTTGGAAAGGCTATTATATAATGCACGTTTTTCTTTGTTAATATTAACTATTTCTACTCTATATTTTTGTATTTCCTCACGTACTTCCGGTTTTATAGTACCGGCGTAAGCAGAAAAATCATCTATAATTTTTTGTGTTGTAACATTATTAGTTTTTGCTGCATCTTTTTTGGAGCCGTCGGAAGTTACACTGTTAGCAAAGCTGCTTGTACTAAGTAAAAAAGCTATTCCAAATATGATATTTTTAATTATTTTTCTTGTCATATAAACCTTAATTTACGCAAATAGCGAATTATTACATAATTCGCCATTTGGTTAGAAATATTGAATATAAACGGTGAAAGGCAGCTCCCACCTTTTATATAAATTAATTATATATGTTATTTTTTACTAAAAATAATAATTTAATCAATAGCAAATTACAAAAGTAATTTGCTATTGGCGATAATTTCATCCCTAACAAGTAGACCATATTTAAGTCTAATAGTCAATGAGAAAATATATAATAAAATAATAGGGCGTTACCTAAAAAGAATTGTTTGGGACAGCTTAATGCTTCAATGTCATTCCCGCGAAAGCGGGAATGACAATAAAGTCTTTTAAAGAGTTGTGTAAAATAAAACCATCTTTTTCAGGCAATGCCAATAATAGCTCCTTATATTTTCCACTTGTGATTTATTGTCCCAAATTTGGGACAATAAATTTTCTTATATCTTGCTACCGGTCATGTAGCATTTTCAACAGAAAAGCATCCCTAGTAATCTTCATGTTTGTCAATACCTATCGTTTTATATGAGGGGTTGATCCATATAGTTTTAGGCATTGTATTCGTAAGGTCAGGACGCCATTTTTTTAACTCTTCATTTTCCAGGCACTGCAAATATTATTATACATTTTAATATGCCTATTTGTGGTGCAGCAAGCCCTGCACAATTTTCTTCTTGATCATATTTCTTTTCTAAAATAGATACATCACATAAATCTGCTGGAGATAACGGGAAGTTTAAAGTTTTTGCCTTTATTCTGATAGTTTTATCCTCTGAACTATTATTTAAGGTTACATATTCCAGTAATAAATCTTCACTTTTCATATATGTATTTTTTGTATTACTTTTACAACCTGTTATAAAAATAATAATATTTCTTTACTTACCTTAACATCAATAATTTTATTTAATTTCCTTTGAGTAAAAATCAACAGGTTTGACTTTTCTAACATATTCTAGTATAATATCTATCTTCAAAATAAATAGAAAAATTTAATTTATGAGTACTACGAAAAGTGATAATTATATCTCGGAACTGAGAAAAGTAATTTGGCCTATAGAAAGATATGAAAATAAGAAGTTTCTTCCTATGGCGTTTATGATGTTCTGTATTTTATTAAACTACTCAACCCTTCGCTCAATTAAAGACGGGTTTGTAGTAACGGATATAGGGGCAGAAGCAATAAGTTTCTTAAAAACATATATAGTACTACCTTCTGCCGTAATTGCCATGGTAATTTATGTTAAACTTTGCGATATTTTAAAGCAAGAAAACGTGTTTTATGTCATTACTTCATTTTTCTTAGGGTATTTTGCACTATTTGCATTTGTTCTTTATCCTTATCCTGATTTAGTACATCCTGATCCTGAAACGATTGCACATTTGAGTTTAGCTTATCCTAATTTCAAATGGTTTATAAGAATAGTTGGGAAATGGAGTTTTGCATCTTTTTATACTATGGCAGAGCTTTGGGGAACAATGATGCTTAGTTTATTATTTTGGCAATTTGCTAACCAAATTACTAAAACCGACGAAGCTAAACGTGTTTACTCAATGTTCGGTTTACTTGCTAATTTAGCATTGCCTGTAGCATCTGTTATTATTGGATATTTCTTACATGAAGAAACACAAATAGTTGCAGAACATCTAAAATTTGTTCCATTATTTATTATTATGATAACAAGCAGCTTTTTAATAATATTAACATATAGATGGATGAATAAAAATGTTTTGACTGATCCGCTTCTTTATGATCCTGCACTTGTAAAAGAAAAGAAATCTAAAGCAAAAATGTCGCTCCTAGATAGCTTTAAAATGATTTTTACGTCTAAATACGTGGGCTATATTGCTCTACTCCTTATTGCTTACGGTGTTTCCGTAAATTTAGTTGAAGGGGTGTGGAAGTCAAAAGTAAAAGAATTATATCCAACAAAAGAAGCCTATACTATGTATATGGGCAAATTCCAATTTTATCAAGGTTGGGTTGCTATCGCTTTTATGATTGTAGGAAGTAATATTCTAAGAAAGGTATCATGGTTGACTGCTGCAATGATTACTCCTTTAATGATGTTACTTACCGGTGCTGCATTTTTTGCATTTATCTTTTTTGATAGCGTTATTGCTATGTATTTAACAGGAATTCTTGCTTCAGGTCCTTTAGCACTTGCGGTTATGATCGGTATGATTCAGAATGTTTTAAGTAAAGGTGTAAAATATTCTTTATTTGATGCGACTAAAAATATGGCATATATTCCGCTTGATAAAGATTTACGTGTAAAAGGACAAGCTGCCGTTGAAGTTATCGGCGGAAGATTCGGTAAATCAGGCGGTGCTATTATTCAATCTACATTCTTTATTTTATTTCCTGCATTCGGTTTTGTAGAGGCGACTCCTTATTTTGCTTCTATATTCTTTGTAATAGTAATATTATGGATATATGCCGTTAAAAGTTTAAATAAAGAGTATCAAGTTTTGGTGAATAAAACCGAAAATAGAATTTGTTAAAATTTAATATTATAAAAAAAGCAAGTTTCTTAGAAGCTTGCTTTTTTTATAGTCGGAGGGTTTATAACATGACAAGTACAAAATCCAAAATCAAAACTCCAAGATCGGCATATGTAAAAAAATATAATAGTTGGCGAGTGAGGATTTTGTATTCTATTATTATAGGTTATGCGACTTTTTATTTTTGTCGTCAGAATTTTAACATAGCAACTCCTGCTATAAGAGAATATTTTGGGGTTACTAAAACACAAATTGGTTGGATATTAACAGCTTCTTCTATAATGTATGGAGTTAGTAAAGGTTGTAACGGCTTTATTAGTGATAAAGTTAATGCACGTGTATTTATGGTATTAGGGCTTTTACTTGTCGGGATCATTACTATTCTAATAGGCTTTTCAGATTCTTTATGGCTTATAGGAATTTTATGGATAGCCAGTAATTGGTTTCAATCTATGGGCTGGCCTCCTGCAACAAAAATGCTGACTTACTGGTTTGCTCCAAAAGAGCTTGGCACTAAATGGGCTATGGGCGCAACTTCCAACCAAATAGGCGGGGCTTTAGCTATGGTATGCTGTGGTTATTTAATTGATAAGTTTGATTGGAGAGCTGCTTTTTTTGTTCCCGGTGTTGTTGCTTGTATAGTATCGCTTTTCTTATGTAACAGGCTTCGTAATTCTCCAAAAGAAGTAGGCTTATCTACCGTGGAAGAATATAAAGAATATCCACCTGAATCCATAGGTGATTATGAAAAGCTATTAACTCCACAATTACTTAAAATGGTTTTTTGTAACAAGCTAATATGGTATGTTTGTCTAGCTAACATGTTTGTTTATATAATACGTTCCGGTGTAATTTATTGGGCCCCAACATTTTTAAGAGATTTACGTAATATAAGTCTTGCAAATGCAGGTTTACAAATCGGTTTATATGAAATGATAGGTATCCCAGGTGCATTAATAGCAGGTGTTTTATCAGATAAACTATTCCAAGGGCGTCGAGGTCCTATTGCTGCCATATGTATGGTATCGCTTAGCTTATTGCTAGTCTTGTTTTGGAAAATACCTATTCAAAGTGAATTATTAAGCATATTAATTCTTTCTCTAATAGGCTTTTTTGTTTCAGGACCACAGCTCCTTGTAGGTATTGCTGCTGCGGATTTTAGCTCGCGTCAAGCTGTCGGTACTGCTAACGGATTATCAGGATTATTTGGTTATTTAGGAGCAGCCATTGCGGGTGTTGGTGTAGGATGGATTAGCGATAATTACGGTTGGAATGGGGTGTTTATCTTTTTTAGTGTTTCTGCTCTTTTAGGGGGCGGTTTATTCGTTTTAACATGGAATAGTTCAGCTAAAAAATAAATTTAATCTCTTAGGGTTTAATTCCCCGAAGCTTTGCTTCGTGATATGATGTATGGATGGAAGAGAGTAGGTACATACATAAGAGCCATAATGTTACAGTACTTATTTATCATTTAGTAACGCCTGCAA
>JAPYLE010000029.1 GCA_027293795.1 Rickettsia endosymbiont of Ixodes persulcatus | reverse complement strand
GAAGATAATTATAACAGCGTAATATTTGTAGGTGATAATTATGTAGAAGGGAGCAATACTAAATCTATTAGCAAAACAGTATATGAAAAAGTAATGAATAAGTTAAAAGGCATTAAAAATGAGAAATAACATAACAACAATCATAAGTATAATAATTATAATATTAAGTAGTAGCTATGAAGTATATGCAAATCAGTATCCAATGACAAAATTATGACTGTAATACGTTTGAGGCAAGAGAGATAACTGAAAACACACTTTCTAAAGAAGAATTAGCGAGATATAAACAAGAAGGAGTTCTCCACAAAGATAAGATATTAGAAGATAAGGAATTTAAAGCATTATATGAGGCTTGTGAGAGTGTAGTAAGCAAACACAAATATGGTGATAGGAAAGAGCACTTTGAAATAATGCACGAGGTTGCACGCAGAGCTTGGTTAGGACAAATTAGAAATAGTTCAGAAGAAATAATGGCCCAAATACAGAAAAATTATAATATCACAAAAAAAGAAGCGTATGACATGGTGGTCTACAATACGCCCGCAGAACAAGAAATATCAAGGCAACTTATCAACGCAAAAATTGACAGGTTCTACAACGAGATAAAGGTGGAGCGAGCACGAAACGCTAAGAATGCTAAGAAGCTTAATTAATATATGAGTAGCATATAGTGATTAAATTAATATTAAAAATACTCATAATTTTCAAAGTAATGTTCATTGTGGATGCATATGCTTTGGATTTTGGTAAGCACGGAGCAACACACATACGAGGTAGTAGAGGAAGGGTTTGTCAGCATGATCAAGAGTCGTTTATCGGCACTTGATTTGCAGCAACATCAAGAAGAGATGCTACGCACAGCAAAACGTCAAGTATTAGAGCCAGCACCTGTTTTGGGTATAAGAGCTACAAGTGAGCCAAGAGAGTTTTGGTATGATCCAAGTTTTACATTAACGGAGGATATTAAACTACCTGACGGCAGGATATTACACAAGGCAGGCGCCAAAGTGAATCCACTTGATCATATGGTGTTTGATCGCGAGCTAATATTTATCAATGGTCGAAGTCAGCAGCAAGTGGAGTGGCTTAAGCAGCAATTAGAGCAGGAAGAACAAAAGAAGACAGCAGAAAATAATACGCAGGTGATAGTTACGCAAGAACGCAAAAAAGACAAAAATAATTTAGAGATTAGGATAATTCTTGTAGGGGGAAAAATATTAGAGTTACAAGAGGATATAGGTAGAACGTTGTATTTTGATCAAGCGGGGGAATTAACAAATAAGTTCGGTGTTGAGCAAGTGCCAGCGATAGTGGTGTAGGATGGGAAGATGCTTAAGATATCTGAAATTAAGATTTAGGGATAGTTATGAATAAAGCAATAGAAAGTCAATTGGTAATTTATCAGTCAGAGAATGGTAAAATTAATGTTGAGGTTAAAGTATCAGAGGAAACTGTGTGGTTATCTTTAACTCAGGTAGCTGAGGTGTTTGAAAGAGATAAATCAGTGATTTCAAGGCACTTAAAGAATATATTTAAAGAAAGAGAGTTGGAAGAAAAGGCAGTTGTTGCAAAAAATGCAACAACTGCTTCTGATGGTAAAACATATCAGGTAGAATATTACAATTTAGATGCAATTATATCAGTAGGTTACAGAGTAAATTCTAAAAGAGCTATAGCATTTAGACAGTGGGCTACTAATATTCTAAAAGAATATTTGATCCAAGGATATAGCATTAATCAAGACAAAGTAATGCAAAATAAGATAGAACATCTCAAACAAACAGTAGAGTTTCTATCAAATACTTTAATAAATCAAAAGCTAGTAAATAATATAGGACAAGAATTAGTTAGTCTTATTAGAGATTATACAAAAACATGGGATATATTAGTTAAATATGATGAAGATAGATTAGAGCCTCCAGCTAAATTAAAGCTAGAAGGAGAAGAGTTATTAAGTTACCAAGAATCTGTAGCAGCAATCAGTGTATTAAAGCAAGAATTACAAGAGCAACAAAATACAGAAATTAGTAATTTATTTGGGTTAGAGAGAGAAAATAATTTAGAAGGTATTTTAGGCAATATAGATCAAACATTTGATGGTAATGCTTTATACGCTTCAGTACAAGAAAAAGCAGCTCATTTGTTATATTTTATCATAAAAGATCATCCATTTAGTGATGGCAATAAAAGGATAGGCAGCTTGCTTTTCTTACTTTATTTAATTAAAGCAAAAATTGAGTTAAAAAATATTGGGGTAGGTGCTATGACTTCATTAGCATTATTAGTGGCTGAAAGTAGACCAGCTCAGAAGAGTATAATGATACTCCTCGCAGCAGAGCTGCGAGGTATCTAAAAAAGTTTTAGTTGCTTCTGATGAAAAGCTTTATATGATGGTCGATCCGCACCTTGATTCTTTACATAGTTGCGTAATTTTTTCTCATCTCTATGTTTTCC
>JAPYLE010000028.1 GCA_027293795.1 Rickettsia endosymbiont of Ixodes persulcatus | reverse complement strand
CGAAAGAACTAACGCAAGCTGAGTTAATCAGAGTATTTAGTAAAGTTGTAGCCTTAGAAATATATAATTTTAATAAATCCTCTCTAAGCAAGATCAAGACTATGTTAAATCAGAAAGGATTAAATACTGACTTTGGTATAGATAAAGCTATAGAGAAAGGTGATTTAAATATTCTAAAAGCTGTGCTTGAACATAGCACTACAAAAATAGCGTCCTATGCTTTTAATACAGTTATAAAAAAAGGCAATATAGAAATTCTAGATATTGTACTTAAGCATCCTACTATAGAGGTAAATAGCTATAATATTTATACGGCAGAAGAGACGCATGATTTGGAAGTTATTGAATTAGTAAAAAAAATATTATAATTCTATTATAAATACTATTACGTCTGAAGAAACTACTATAGATACAATAGTAGTAGAAGAAGTACCGGCATTAGGAGAGCTGTCAGAAGAATCAGTGTAAGTAATAAAAAATAAAACAAAGACTGGGTTCTGCTACAAGCTCGGCATTGTTGCATGGCTAGTATGTCATTCCCGCCTCCGCGGGAATGACATACTAGCCATGCAACAATGCTTGTGAGCTATATAATATTTAAAATATTTTTTAAGATTATTTTACTTAATTCATAATTCAAATGTGAGCAGTTTATCTCTTCAAATCCTTTTCTTGGAATAATAATCATGGCAAGCTTTATAGCCTTAAGCTTAGAATCACTAACGATAATTCTAATTAGATGTCTTATACGCCTTTTAATTTTATTACGAACTACGGCCTTTTCTTAACTTGATGTGTATGATTGCTTTGACAGTAACGTGTCATCTCACACTAATAAACAAGAAACTTCCCAATCAATATATTTTGATACTTCTCTGTAGATCCCGCTAGGGCGGAAATCCTTACTATTTAACCATCGACTTGCACTATCGTGAGATAGGTTTATTGGACTTACTTCAGATAATGCTACCACTATATCTTACGCTACTTGCTTGTAAAAATGATTTATATAAGTCTTTGCTACATTTTGATCTTGCCATCTTAACTAA
>JAPYLE010000027.1 GCA_027293795.1 Rickettsia endosymbiont of Ixodes persulcatus | reverse complement strand
AAAAAACTCTTGGCATAGTTTTGCTAAGTTTACTATTTTCCCCATAGTACAAATTCTCACAATTTAGTTGTTAATCTTGCAAAAATTTATACCATATATTAGCTTCTTTTTAATTCATAATTTACTACCGTAATACCAGTATAACCTACTTGCTTTTCTTAACTTGATGCGTATGACTACAGGAAGAGGTCGCTAATTTGATCTTGTGAAAAACCGGCGAATGGTGCGGTCGAGAAGACTTGAACTTCCAATCTTTTTACAGAACAGCACCCTCAATGCTGCGCGTCTACCAATTTCGCCACGACCGCTTAAGTTTTACTCTATAGCAGATTATGAGTATAATATCAATAGAGTTGTTGTAATGTCATCCCGTGGCTTGACCACGGTATCCAGAAAAAAATTAAAAAGACTGGATCCTGTGATCAAGTTAGCTAGGATTTACTATATTCCCGCTTCCGCGGGAATGACATTAGTATTATGACGTAATCACGATAAACTCAATACAAAACTAGGCACAATCGATTGTTTGATAGCAGCTTTCGTTAAACTATCCAGTTTTTCATCAATATTATCAAAATTAATATGATATTCCCTAGAATTTCCGGTTAACACTAGGGCAGAGTCTATACCGAGGCGATTTGCTGCAAGCATATCAGTGTAAAAAGTGTCTCCAATCATTAAAATACGATTCTTAGGGGTATTATGACATTCTTTAAAAACTTTGCTATATATTTCTTCGTACGGCTTACCGCTATAAATTACTTTTCCACCAAGTTGTTTTATTTTTTCAGCATAATAGCCGCTACAATATCTATAAACACCGTGTTGATTTATTCCAAGATCGGGATTAGCACAGATATTGACCATTTTACGTTCTACAACAATTTTAAATAATTCATCGAACTCGTTTAAGTCTAAATTTTCGTTTTCGTCCCTGTAAATAGTCATTAAGAAAATATTAGCTTTTTTAATATCATCGGTGATAGGACATTGAATTCCGTTTATTATATCATTTTCTAAATGTCCTAAATGATATATTACAGGTTTTTTTATACCGAACCGCTCTTTACTTGCTAGGATCATTTGCACTGCTATTTCACCTGAGCTAATGATCATTTCCAGTTCTGCATTTAATCCCCAAGATTTAATTGTTTGATGCATTGAAAAAATATTGCGTGGAGCATTAGTGACAAAATATACTTTTTTTCGTTCAATAATTTTATTAATATTTTGTACAACATTTGGGTAGGTATGTCCCCCTTCGATTATTACACCCCAAAGATCAAATAAAAACACGTCATAATTATCAATTACGTCGAAAATATTTTTTAACTTTAATATATTCATTTTATCTCGCTAATTTTAAATCAAGAAACTTTACTATTTTAATAAGTTACGTTATAGTAATTTTTATTGTTTTTAGCAACAAATAATAGAGCCAAATATAAAATAGATTATGTCGGAAATTGAAGAAAAATTTAACGAATCATCATACGGTGCTGATTCTATAAAGGTTTTAAAAGGTCTTGAAGCCGTAAGAAAAAGGCCCGGAATGTATATCGGGGACGTTGGCGATGGATCGGGTCTACATCATATGATTTATGAAGTAGTCGACAACGCTATCGATGAGTCGCTCGCCGGTTATTGTGATTTAGTTCGGGTAATATTAAATAAAAACGGTTCAGTAACCGTGTCCGATAACGGTCGAGGTATACCAGTCGAAATTCATGAAGAGGAAGGAATATCGGCAGCTGAAGTTATTATGACGCAGCTTCATGCCGGCGGTAAGTTTGATCAGAACTCCTATAAAGTTTCAGGCGGTCTACACGGTGTCGGTGTATCGGTGGTAAATGCTCTTTCTGAGTGGCTTGAGCTGCGTATATGGCGTAATAATAAAGAGTATTTAATTAGATTTAATAACGGTATAACAGAAGCTCCGCTTGCGGTTGTCAAAGAAAATATTGATAAAAAAGGTACAGAAGTTACTTTTTCCCCGTCTGTAGAAACATTTACTAATATAGAATTTGATTCCGGTACTATAGAGCATCGTCTTCGTGAGCTTGCTTTTTTAAATTCAGGCGTAAAAATTTTATTAGTAGATAATCGCTTTGAAGAAGCTAAGGAGGCAGAATTTTATTATACAGGCGGTATAGAAGCTTATGTGAAATATATAGATAGAGCGAAGCACACTATCCACCCGTGTATAATAGTCAATGTAGATAATGCTGAGTCCGGTATAAGCCTTGAGCTTGCAATGCACTGGAATGATTCTTATCACGAAAATATTTTATGCTTTACTAATAACATTAGGCAGCGTGGCGGCGGAACCCACCTTAGTGCTTTTAAATCAGCGATAACACGTGTTATTACTTCTTATCTTGATACTACGGGTCTTAATAAAAAAGCTAAAAATGATTTTAGTGGTGAAGATACTAGGGAAGGGTTATGTTGTGTGCTTTCTATTAAAGTTCCCGATCCTAAATTTTCCTCTCAGACAAAAGACAAACTAGTTAGTTCTGAGGTAAGACCTGTTGTTGAGAATGCCGTTTATACAAAGGTTCTTGAGTGGTTTGAAGAGCATCCGGTGGAAGCAAGGGCAATTATAGCTAAGATTATGGAAGCGGCGAATGCTCGTGAAGCTGCTAGAAAAGCAAGGGAGTTAACTAGAAGAAAATCAGCTTTAGAAGTCTCGAACTTACCCGGTAAACTTGCAGATTGCCATGCAAAAGATCCTGCAATTTCAGAATTATTTATAGTAGAGGGTGATTCGGCGGGTGGTACTGCAAAGCAGGGTAGGGACAGTAAGATTCAGGCTATATTACCTCTGCGTGGTAAAATTTTAAATGTTGAGCGAGCAAGGTTTGACAAAATGCTTGGTTCTGATCAAATCGGTACATTAATTACGGCTCTTGGAACCGGTGTTGATAACCGAGAATTTTCTCTTGAAAAGCTTAGATACCATAAAGTTATTATTATGACCGATGCCGATGTTGACGGCTCGCATATTAGAACTTTATTGCTCACGTTTTTCTATCGTCATATGCCGGAGCTAATAAATAAAGGTTATCTATATATAGCCCAGTCCCCGCTTTATAAGGTAAAAAAAGGAGCAGCCGAGCTTTATTTAAAGAATGAGCAAGCTTTGCAAGATTATTTGATAAAATCAACTATCAATGATGCAACCTTAATTCTAGACGGTAAAGAGCAGTTAGTAGGTGATAATTTAGAAGAGCTAATTAGTAAAGTAGTTAAGTTTAAAGGGTTGCTTGATCATGCTAGCAAAAAATTTAATCGCTCAATTACCGAAATTCTTGTGATTAATGACTTACTTAATAACCAAATATTCGAGGCTGAAAGTGATTTAAGGCTTAAAAAAGCTTTAGATGTTTTAAATAGCTTAGAAGATTCGTCTGATAAAACTAATTGGGAAGTTTTAAAACATGAAAATAAAATAGAGTTTTTCTGTTTTAGCAGAGGTTTAAAAGAAAGTAGAATATTGTTGAAAGAGCAGTTGGAATCATTTGAATTTGTACAAATATCAAAGCTTGCTTTAACGATTTTTGATATATTTAGTAAGCAACTAAAGCTTATAGTAAAAAGTCAGGAATTCGATATTTTAACGCCGAGTCAGTTGTTAAATACCATTATAGAATGTGGGAAAAAAGGTATAAATATTCAGCGTTTTAAAGGTCTCGGTGAGATGAATTCCGATCAGCTATGGGAAACTACTCTTGACCCCGCAAAAAGAACTTTGCTTCAGGTAAGAGTCGCAGAAGTAGATGAAGCAGAGGGCATTTTCTCTACTTTAATGGGTGACGTTGTTGAACCTCGCAGATTATTTATCCAAGCGAATGCTTTGAATGTCGTGAATTTAGATGTGTAGCCTTCGATGTCATTCTTGCAATAAGCTTGCTCGTGTGGATCAGTTATTCTATTGTTATCCCGCGACTTGATCGCGGGATCCAGTCTTTTTAATTTTTTTCTGGATACCGTGGTCAAGCCATGGTATGACATCGAGTGTGTTTTCTGATCCACGCAACAATACTTCTAGTTAAGAATGACCTAAACATTTTTATAAAAATTTATGCAGAAATTAATTATTCACGGCGGTAAACCTCTCAGAGGTAGTATTAATATTAGCGGTGCTAAAAATGCCGTGCTACCTATTATGGCGGCGTCTATTCTTACCGATAAACTACACATTACTAATGTCCCAAAATTAACGGATGTTAGTACTATGAAAGATTTGCTAAGAAGTCACGGAGCAGATATTGAAATAATAGAACACCAAGATGAATTTGAGCTTATAATTAATACCGAAAATATAAATAACTTTACCGCAGATTATGAAATAGTTCGTAAAATGAGAGCATCGATTTGGGTACTTGGTCCTTTGCTTACCAAATACGATAAAGCAAAAGTATCGCTTCCGGGCGGGTGTGCTATCGGGGCAAGGCAAGTAGATCTGCATATTGCAGTATTAAAAGCTATGGGGGCTACGATTGAAATAGAAGGCGGTTATATTAACGCTTCAAGTAAAGGACGTTTAAAAGGTACACATTTTGTTTTTGATAAAGTTTCCGTCGGTGCTACGATTAATGCAATACTTGCAGCTGTGTTAGCAGAAGGTAAAACACTGCTTTTTAATTGTGGTCGAGAGCCGGAGATAGTTGATTTATGTAATTGCCTTATTAAAATGGGAGCTGATATTACAGGTGGCGGCACTAGCGAAATAACAATTAAAGGTAAAGATTCTTTAAATAAAGCGAGCTATAAAGTACTTTCTGATCGTATTGAAGCCGGTACTTATATGTTTGCGGCAGCTATTACTAAAGGTGATGTGAAAATTTATGGAGTTGATTATCATATTATAGAAAATATAGCTTTAAAACTCATTGAAACAGGTATAAAAGTTGTGCCTATCGATAATGGCGTGCAGGTAATTTATGAAGGAAAGTTAAATTCAGTTGATTTAGAAACCAATCCATATCCTGGGTTTGCTACAGATTTACAAGCACAATTTATGAGTCTTATGACACTTAGCAGCGGTGTTTCAATGATCACCGAGAATGTTTTTGAAAACCGTTTTATGCATGTTCCTGAATTATGTAGAATGGGAGCAGATATAGTAGTACGAGGTAATAAGGCTATAGTGCGAGGTGTAGAAATGTTAAAAGGAGCGGAAGTTATGGCAAGTGACCTTAGAGCTTCGGTATCGCTAATTTTAGCAGGTCTTAGTACTAATAGCAAAACCGTATTACACCGAATATACCACTTAGATCGTGGATTCCAAGATTTAGAAAAAAAATTAAGTAATTGTGGTGCGGATATAAAAAGGGTATAATATACCAGATCAACTTCAAAAATTGGCGTTGTCATTCTACAAGAGCTACGGTACTCACGTATTAAGTATACGCTCCGTTCCTCGCCTTGTAAACTCCTAGATCTTTTTGAAGTTGATCTTCGTATACTCATTCCCTTTTTATTCGTAGTATACTATTTTTAATGGAGAAGGATTATGGCAAGAATTACGGCAGAAGATTGTAATAAAATTATACCCGATAGGTTTCGGCTTGTTGTCCTAGCAACAAGATATGCTAAATTATTAAATTATAAAGTAGAAACTAGTCAAAGCAAAAAAGAAAAGCGTGATAAGCCTCCTGTTATCGCATTACGTAGAATTGCTGCCGGAAAAGTATCGGTAGCTCAGTTAGAACAAGACTTAATAAACAGTCTGCGTACAAGAACTATGATAGAGCCGCTTGTTAATCAAGATGAATCGGAAGATGTAGAAGAAAAATTTGAGTATTTACCTGAAGTTTATATCGGGGAAGATTATTCTGATTTAGATGATCAAATTTTTATTGATGAGAATGGCGAAGATTGTGAAACAGATAAGTAAATGCTTGTCGGTATCGGTACTGATATAGTACAAATTCCTAGAATCGAAAAAATATTATATTTATATCCGGAACTTTTTGCTAAAAAAATTCTAACTTCAAAGGAATTAAAACAGTTTGCTTTATTGGATAAAACAAACAGTGCTGCTTTTTTAGCAAAGCGTTTTGCTGCTAAAGAAGCTATTAGTAAAGCCTTTGGAGTCGGTATAGGTCAAGGTATAAATTTTAAAGATATTACTATACTAAATGATGATTTAGGCAAGCCTATAGCAGAAGTTAGTTCAAACTATACAAAAAAATACTCCTCTTTTAATATTCATCTTTCTCTTTCTGATGATTATCCTGTATGTGTAGCATTTGCCGTGGTTGAAGGGTGGTTATAATGTCATTCCCGCGAAGGCGGGTATTGTTGCGTGAATCAGAAAACGCATTTGGTGTCACACCGTGGCTTGACCACAGTATCCAAAAAACAATTTAAGGTACTAATGATTTTAGTATTTTTAACTGGATCCCGAGATCAAGTTAGCTAGGATTTACTATATTCCCGCCGTGCTGGAATGACACTAAAGGTGTTTCTCGATCCATGCCAAAGCTAGCCTTCTCGCCCCCCAGGAATGATATTAAATATAATTACTCTCCGGCTTTGCTATCTGCCTTAGGTAACATGATTTTTAAATCGGCTTTAGCTTCTAAATCAGAAATATATTTCTTTAGTATTTCTGCAGCTAATATATTATCAATAGTGACTTTTGCTTCTTCTTTTGTTGGGATAGGAACAGGTTTTTTCTCAAGTACTTTGATAATATGCCAACCGAAATCAGTTTTTACAGGAGTTGAAACCTCATTTACTTTTAAAGCAAAAGCTTTCTTTTCAAATTCTGGCACTAACTGTCCAGGTTGATTTAGCAGAATGTAACCAATAACGCCGCCATTTGAAGCTGAAGCTTTATCAAGAGATGACTCTTCTGCAAGCTTAGTAAAATTTCCGCCTTTGCTTAATTTGGTTTTGATTTCATTAGCTTCTTTTTGGGATTTAACTAAAATATGAGCAACTTTTATTTGTTCTTTACCTTTAAGATTACCAATATATTTATTATACTCGTCATCAAACATCTTATCCGTAATGTTAGATTTTATGTAATTTGCTAGTAATTCTTGTTGAGCTAACTGATTTTTTGCATTTTCAAGTTTTTCTTGGAATTCTTTAGATGAAGTAATGTTTGACTTAGCAACTTCTTCTTTTAACAAAAGATTATTAACATAAATTTTTATTAATTTTTCCTGATCTTGCGGTGGCAAATCATCAAAATTTTTGATTGTTTCACCTGATCGAAGATTAAGCTGTGGCTTAAATTCTTTCATAATTTGCGATTCTTTTACTTCACCGCCTTTATAGGTAGCAACTACTTTGTCTTTATCGGCAAAAGCAATACCGGAAAGCATGCTAACTGATAAAAATATAACAGATAATTTTTTCATTTATGACTCATAATTGTGTTAAACATAAGCTTAAATTTTATAAAAATAATATATAACCGTCAATAGCTATTTGAGAATATTTTATTTATTAATAATATTTACAAATATTTTATAGTAAAAAAATACCTTTCAATGAAAAATTATTCATTTAAATAAAATTATAACATTTGATAATTTTATAAAATATACCTATATTTAAGTACTAAAATACTAAAAATATCACAAGGACTTTAATGCTTTCTATATTAAAAAAACTTTTCGGTACGGCAAATGATCGTACTGTAAAAAAACTATTTTCTGAGATTACAAAGATTAACTCGCTTGAACCTGTTATACAAAAATTATCAGATGAGGAGTTAAAGAATAAAACTGTAGAGTTTAAAGAAAAGCTTAAAAATGGAGCAACCTTAGACGATATAGTATATGAGGCGTTTGCAGTAGTTAGGGAAACAGCTAGAAGAGTTTGCGGTATGCGTCATTTTGACGTTCAGCTTATAGGGGGGCTTATATTACATCGAGGCATGATTACCGAAATGCGTACCGGTGAGGGTAAAACATTAGTTGCAACGCTTCCTGCATATTTAAACGCTTTGACCGGAAAAGGAGTGCATGTTGTAACGGTTAATGATTATCTAGCAAGTCGTGATTCTGCCTCTATGGGTAAAATTTATAACTTTTTAGGTTTATCGGTTGGATGTATTGTTGCCGGTATGCCTGATGAGGCAAAACGAGCTGCCTATAATGCCGATATTACCCATGCAACAAATAATGAACTTGGCTTTGATTATTTAAGAGATAATATGAGGTATAGCATACAAGAGCGAGTACTTCGTCCTTTTAATTTTGCTATTATTGATGAAGTTGATGCAATCTTGATAGATGAAGCTAGAACGCCGCTCGTTATATCAGGTCCGGTTAATGATAATTCAGAATTATACGGTAAAATTGATAAAATTGTACGGCAGCTTAAAGCAAGTGATTTTGAAAAAGATGAAAAATTAAAAACTATCAACTTAACGGAACCGGGTATTACACATATAGAATCCCTTTTAAGTAAAGAAAATATTATAAAGCCTGATTCCGGTTTATATGATTTTGAGAATTTAACTTTAGTGCATTATGTTAACCAAGCCTTAAGAGCTCATAATATGTTTGACGTGGATGTAGATTATTTAGTAAGAGACGGTAAAGTAATGATTATAGACGAGTTTACCGGTCGTGTAATGGAGGGACGTAGATATTCGGAAGGGTTACATCAAGCATTAGAAGCAAAAGAAAATGTGAAAATTCAAAATGAAAACCAAACTCTTGCATCCATTACTTTTCAAAACTATTTTCGTAGTTATCCTAAATTATCAGGTATGACCGGTACGGCTATGACCGAAGCACCGGAACTAAAAGACATATATAATCTCGATGTAGTCGTAGTGCCAACCCATAACAAAGTAACAAGGCTTGATCTTGATGATGAGATTTACGGTAGTAAAAAAGAAAAATATGATGCTATCTTAAAACTGATTAAAGACTGTTACGATCGTGGTCAGCCTATACTTGTCGGTACGATAAGCATAGAAAAATCAGAAGAACTTTCAAGCGTTTTAAATAAAGAAAAAATCCCTCATAAAGTATTAAATGCTAAATTTCATGAACAAGAAGCTTTTATTATTGCTCAAGCAGGTAGGTTTAGGGCAGTAACGATTGCAACTAATATGGCAGGACGCGGTACTGATATTATGCTTGGCGGTAACCCTGAAATGTTAATAGAGCAGTTGGATAAAGATCATAGTTATGAAGCTAAAATAGCTGAAATAAAAGCTCAAATTACTGAAGAAAAGAAGCAGGTTATTGAAGCAGGCGGGTTATTTGTGATAGGTACGGAAAGGCATGAAAGCCGTAGGATAGATAATCAGCTCAGAGGAAGATCAGGAAGACAGGGCGATCCAGGCAAAACTAAGTTTTTCTTATCGCTTGATGATGATTTAATGCGTATTTTTGCTTCAGAACGTATATCAGGGGTTCTTAGAACACTCGGATTAAAAGACGGAGAGGCTATCCACCATCCGATGATTAGTCGTTCACTTGAGAAAGCTCAGCAAAAGGTCGAGGGGCATAATTACGAGATACGTAAAAATTTATTACGTTTCGATGATGTAATGAATGACCAACGTAAAATAATATATGAGCAACGTACCGAAATTATCAAATCTAAAGATAGTTATGGTTTCTTAAATAGTACTACTGAGGAACTCGCCAAAAAGATAGTGCTAACTTTTATGCCGGCAGGATCTTACAGAGAAGATTGGGATATAGAAAATTTAAGCGTAGAATTACATCGTGTCTTTTCTATAAAATTTGATCATAATTTAGTAAGTAAAAATGACGTAACGGAAGAAGAAATTACCAACTTCGTTATACAAATGGCTCATGATATATATAAGTCAAAAGAAGAAGCTTACAGTAGCGAGTTAATGCATAATGCCATAAAATATATTTTGTTAACTACTCTTGATCAAGTTTGGAAAGATCATTTATATAGCTTAGATCATTTAAGACAAGGTATATCTCTTAGAGCTTATGCACAAAAAGATCCTCTTAGCGAGTATAAAAGAGAAGCATTTAATTTATTTGAGCAGATGCTTAATAATTTAAAAGAATTATTTATTCAAACAGTATATCACTTCCATATCGACTTAAAATATGTTCAAAAAGAAGATGTTTCGCTTGAGCATAAAAAACTCCAAAAAAATATGCAGGAAAGTCGAGAAGATCCGGCATTTAGTAAATATAATGCAGGAAGTAGTCTTGAGATAGACCTTAAACCTGTTGTATCACGCATTGACCCAAAAGATAGAAATCCTGAAGATCCTACCAGTTGGGGTAGGGTATCCCGTAATGAGCTATGCCCATGCGGTTCAGGTAAGAAATATAAATATTGTCATGGTGCAAATGAATAGATGAAAACTGCTTTACCCGGACGTTCTCTTAAAATTAGTGCTAGACTTAATTTTATAGTGTAGCAAATTCTAGATATTGCACAAGATAAAATCGCTATGATTATCTTGTATGGCTCTTTTGCTAGAGGTGATTGGGTACGTGATTTAGTTAACAGTTATCATAGCGATACTGATATTTTGATAATTCTGAAAAAAGGTAAATATAAAGATCATGCTACTTTAAGGTTAGAAGATAAAATATATAAAAGATTAGAGAAGACGGGAGTAATAAAAGATCAGATTATCCCATATGATTCACGAATATCAATAATTCTTGAATCAATAGACTAGGTAAATAGGCAGTTAGAAAAAGGACGTTATTTTTACACTGATATAAAAAAAGAGGGTATTCTTTTGTATGATAGCGGTGAATTTATTTTAAGCGAAGCTAAGGAGTTACCTTGGAGCGAGATGAAAGAAATTGCTAAAGATTCCTATGAAGAATGGTTTAATCTCTTAGGGTTTAATTCCCCGAAGCTTTGCTTCGTGATATGATGTATGGATGGAAGAGAGTAGGTACATACATAAGAGCCATAATGTTACAGTACTTATTTATCATTTAGTAACGCCTGCAAAATATCGTAGAGCA
>JAPYLE010000026.1 GCA_027293795.1 Rickettsia endosymbiont of Ixodes persulcatus | reverse complement strand
TATTGGATCCGTCATATCTCTTGCATTAGTACTACCAATTATCGGTAACACTAAATAAGGACCCGGAGCTACTCCATAATGTGCAAGAGTATTACCAAAGGTTTGACGATCAGACGGCAAACCTACTTTACCTGCCCTTTAGCGGTGGTTTATAAGAATATTACGAATGATTACGTAAAAGCGCGCGTTAATAGTTTCGTCGGTAATGTTGATACACTGCTTACGGCGGTAAATTATGGGCTTCAGTTAAATTACGATAAAACTATGAAAAGCGTTTGGCGGTTTCTCATTAACACGACGCTTGGCATAGGAGGTTTATTTGACGTGGCAGGTAAAGTAGGTTTGCCGTCTGATCGTCAAACCTTTGGTAATACTCTTGCACATTATGGAGTAGCTCCGGGTCCTTATTTAGTGTTACCGATAATTGGTAGTACTAATGCAAGAGATATGACGGATCCAATATTTACTAACTATGCTCTTAATCCCTTAATGTATTGCACTCATAATGATTTTGACCTCGGAGTATTTGTAGTTAGTAAAATAAACGATCGGTATGTTGTACTACCGTTTAGTGATTATGTAATGAAGAATTCTACCGACCCTTACGTGGCTATTAGATCGGCATTACATTATGCTCGTGAAGCATCGGTTCAATATCCTGAGAATTTTAAATGTCCTAAACCTAAAAATTAACTTAAAAGAGGATTATATGCAAAAAATTATTACAGGTTTATTTCTATTAGTTATAACGTTTTCTGCCTATTCTAACGAGAAAGTGCCTGCCGGTTTGAACGATTACGTCACTAATTTAGTAAATGAAGCTTCAATTACACTAAATAATAGCAGGTTATCTCAAGAAGCAAAAATTTCTAAAGCTCGTGAGTTAATGTACAATAACTTAGACTTTAACTGGATGGCTAGATATACTTTAGGACGTAATGGAGTAAAAACTTTATCTAATGAACAAATCGGGGAATTTACAAAAATTTACTCTAAATATGTTACTAAAGCTTATACTGATTTAATAAAAGATTATAAAGGCGAAAAACCTAAAATAGTAGGAGTACGTGCGTTAAATTCTACTGATTTTATGGTTGCTATGAATATTATTAGTAATAAAGGACAAGACCCTATTAAAGTAGAGTATTTAGTACGCGAAATGAAAAAAGACGGGAAAGATATTTTTAAAGTTTCTGATATAATTACAGAAGGCGTAAGTCTTATTGGAGCTCAACAAGATGAGTTTACAAATACTTTAAAGAATGAAGGTTTTGATCAATTAATACAAAATTTACAAAGTCGTTCTTAAATTCGGTGTCATCACTAAAACGTCATTTTGAGCATTTGCTCGGAGCGTGGCAATCCGGAGAAATTATGGCATTTTTTTACTGGATTGCTTCGTCAATTACTTCGTAATTTTCCTCGCAATAACGTTAAACAACATAAACCACTGCTAAAGGGCCTAATATTATATAATCTAACGCAGAATTAAATGCAAACACTTTACGGTTAAATTTTTCGTATGGATCATAAACCTCTAAACAACCGTTTTCATTTCTTCCACCATTATAATTATATATGTCATTATCAACATATTCAAGATCAGCTCTTGCGAATAATGAGCATAGTATCAT
>JAPYLE010000025.1 GCA_027293795.1 Rickettsia endosymbiont of Ixodes persulcatus | reverse complement strand
GGCTCGATATGAACAAAAGAAGGATAAATAAAAAAATTACTTTATATCAACAAAATTGGGAAGTTATAAAAACATCAATTCAGAACAACATTAGATGGCTTCTAGCTGATACGCAATTTTGCTAAGTGCAAAACTCCTGTTATAGTTATAATTTTTCATTAATTAATTTCTCTATAGAAGAGGTAATGTTATTAATTTTTTGTAAATCATCTTGCGTAAACTATTCTTGATTAATAAGTTTTATAGAGGTTAATTACCTCAGGTTCAAACCATAAAGCTTTTATTTTTTCATACCATCCATCATCAAATTCTTCCAAAAGATCAAGCAGTGCTTCCACTTTAGCAATAAAGTTATTTAAACTGATTTTGTTATTTTTATATTCAGAAGTAATTTGTTTAAGCAATAATAATTGCCTTAATTCATGGTAGTTTATCATTTTAGTTATAATATTTAGTATACTAAAAATATAAAAGATTTATATTTTTGTGGATTCTCGCTTTTGCGGGAATGACATAAAAAGACCATTAGCCCTTGTTGCATGGCTCGATTTTTTTCACTGTCCCCCTGGACTAAGCCCAATTAAAAATACTAAAATTATTAGTATCTTAAGTTGTATTTATGGATACCGTGGAAAGGCCGCGGGATGACATTTATCTCTTCTTAAGAACTCTTATTATCCCTAATTTCTTTAACTATGTTTAGTAATTGTAGGAAATCTATTAACCCCGGTATTAATTTTGTATCAATTATATACGCAGGTACCCCTTGGATTCTAAGGCTTCTAGCTATTTTTATATTTTGAGTAATTAAATCTTTAATCTCCGTGCTATCGGCAGTTTCTTCAATTTCCGTAGCATTTAAGCCATTCTCGGTTAATAACTCTTTTATGGATTCTTTAGAAATATTTCTTATTTTCATTAATGCATCATGAACAACTTTAAATTTGCTTGAATTAATCTTATAAACCGCTAAAGATATTCTTGCAAGATATTCGGAAGCATCTCCAAGGATAGGGAATGGTCTTAATACAACTTTAACTTTTGGATCATTTTGCAATACTTCATTTATAAAAATATCGCCTTTCTTACAGTAAGAACAATTGTAATCATAAAAAGCAATTATTGTTACATCACCGTCGTTATTGCCTATAATAGGAAAGCTTTGGCTATCTTCAATACCTAACTTATTATCTTTTAGATAATTATTAACTTTAGTCTCATTTTCCTGTACTTTACGTTTTTGTAAACCTTCTATTGATTCTATTATTATTTATGCAGTATATTATAGGTAAAATATTGGTTATATTCGTAATTATTGTAGGTGTTTTATTTATTTTCAAAACAATAAAAACTTATTCTACAAAGTCGGTTTCCGTGGAGGTTAAACAAAGTGAGAATGCAAGAAAA
>JAPYLE010000024.1 GCA_027293795.1 Rickettsia endosymbiont of Ixodes persulcatus | reverse complement strand
AATTGAGAGCACATCATCTAGAGCTTTGAATAGTTTCATTCTTAAATCGTAACTGTAACTGCTTGCCATAACTTATTTATTATTATTTATAACATATATATTAGCATAGTATGTACCTATTTACTATGGTCTAGCTATATAATTGGCTTTTTATTATCTACAATTAGATCCTCTAGTGCAGCATGAAGAGTATCTTTTAATAGTTCCGGTTCTTCTAAAGAGGCATGATGGAATATAGAGAATTTATTCTTATCTATATTTACTTCTAATATATTTTTTATATCATCTTCAGTGTATAAATAATTAGGTTGTTTTATATTTTCTGTATTATAAATACCAACTTGAGCTTTAGTATTTATAACCAGTGATGATTTTTTTTCAGATATTTGTGATTTCTGTCCTGCTACCGGTGTAGAAAATTGCTTTTCTGCTTGCAGAGATTCCTCGTACACTTTTTGTGTGATTCCTAATTCTTCCCATTGTTTTGTATTACTAACGGCAGTTTGTTGCTTCGGTTGAGTTATAGAAGGTGCAACAGTTGCTTGCGGTTCTTGTGTTACTGTTGGTTTTGGTTGCGGGGTTGGAGTTACTAGAGTTTGAGGCTCTTCTTTCTTGCCAAAAAAACTAGTTACTATATCTTTAAAATAGTTAAAAACTCTTCTAAAAAAACCTTGCGATTCTGGTTGATTTTCTTTTGGAGGTTCATATGACGTTGCTTGTTCTTTTTGTATATCCTCAGGTCCATTTTTTATAATTTTTTCTATATTAAAATCAATAGGATTTATTTCAGATTTACCTAAATCTTTTTGAAATTGTCGAGATATTTGTGATACATATTTTTTAAAATTTTCGGCAGCATTATTTGGATTTTTCAAGATTTCATTGATTTCGAGTTTTAGTCCGTAAATTTGATCTTCAGAGCTAATACCGAATTTAGCAGTTATAAGATTTGTTGCTTCGTCTGCAGAAATAGGCCAAGTTTCTATAATTACTCTACCGCCTTGATTTTTAGCATTTTTTATTATTTTATCTAATTTTGCTTTATCAGGTATTGTATCAGAGAGTAATTGGTCAATTTCACGATTATATATAAGATTATTAAAAACTGATGTTAAATCTATATTTGCATCTTTAATTGTAGTGGTTTTATCTTTATTTATAATATTTTCATTTATAGCTAAATTTTGATCTGCTTCATTGACAAAAAAACGTGATCAACTTTTTCCATAATTTGCTTCCAGTAAGCTTCTAGTTCAGACTTTTGGGTTAATGAATTATATTGATCAAAAGTAATAGTAGTTTTTATATTTAAATTTTGTGAATTAATTAAATCTTGTACCTGAAAAATGGGTCTTACATTATTATTATTAAGTTGAATGTTAAAAATCGGTGTTTTGCCCTCTTTGCAGGATTTTTCTAAGATCTCCGAAAAAATACGTTCTTTATCGGATATATGTGATTCTTTATTAACTTGTAGCGGGATAATAGATAGTTTATTTTGAGCTTCCTGATTGTTTATTCTCTCTAATATCTGATCTTTATTGCCAAGTGAAAGAGTAAATATAATAGGCTCAGCCATTACTATAACCTTTATTAAAGAATATTAATCTCTTAGGGTTTAATTCCCCGAAGCTTTGCTTCGTGATATGATGTATGGATGGAAGAGAGTAGGTACATACATAAGAGCCATAATGTTACAGTACTTATTTATCATTTAGTAACGCCTGCAAAATATCGTAGAG
>JAPYLE010000023.1 GCA_027293795.1 Rickettsia endosymbiont of Ixodes persulcatus | reverse complement strand
ACTCACTAAACTACCCAAGATAAAATATTTTAAAGCACCTTCCGATGATTTAATATCATTTAATTTGAATCCTGCAAGTGCATACGAAGTTAAAGCAGTAAGCTCCATACCACAGAATAATAATAGAAAATTCTGTGATGGAGTGCCATACTCATTCATAGCTTGAATACTTAAAGGTAAGAAAAATTGATAATATGCATAATAAAATAATGATATTAGAAATAATTCTATTTTTATTTGGTATCATTACGGCAAAAAACTGCCCTAAAAGTGCTATTATAATTAAAGTTATTTTACGATGATTGGAATCCCTCCTCTTACAGGATTTTTCGGTAAATATTACCTTTTTTACCAAGCAATTAATCAAGAAGAATTTGCATTAGCTTATTGTGGTATTTTTACCAGTGTAGTTGCTGCTTTTTATTATCTTAAAGTAGTAAAAGCCATGTATTTTTCTAAAAAGATTGAGATAATTAAGCTGCCGATGCAATATGGGCTTTTACTGATTAATTACCTAGTTGTAGGCTTCTTGTTGCTTGGTTCGTTTATTATCTCATTTTAGCTTTGCTTTCTTTAGATTTAAGAGGTTTTTTGTTATCAACATTAACCAAAGTAGTTTTTGTCGGTTTCATAATCTTTTCGTTTAGATTCTTTATACGTTTTAGATCTTCTTCATCTAATTTTAATAAATCTTGATCTTTCTTTTTAGCTTTTTTAGCTAGTCCTAATTGACTTGGAGTAACACTAACAATATAATCCGTTCCAACTTCTTTCGTGAATTTTTCTAGAGCATCTACATATTCTCTGTTTGCATCTACATTTGTCTTTACCGATTTTTGTTCTGGTTCTTTTTTTATTTTTACTTTATCAGAAGAATCAGCTAAATTTCTTTCATATTTAATATCTTCATTTAAACTTTTTATTGTCTTTATTAAATGTTTTTTTGCACTATTCCTAACACCGAGTATTTCTAAAATGTAGATGCAAACAGAGAATATGTAGATGCTCTAGAAAAATTCACGAAAGAAGTTGGAACGGATTATATTGTTAGTGTTACTCCAAGTCAATTAGGACTAGCTAAAAAAGCTAAAAAGAA
>JAPYLE010000022.1 GCA_027293795.1 Rickettsia endosymbiont of Ixodes persulcatus | reverse complement strand
ATTTCCCCCATAGTACAAATTCTCACAATTTAGTTGTTAATCTTGCAAAAATTTATACCATATATTAGCTTCTTTTTAATTCATAATTTACTACCGTAATACCAGTATAACCTACTTGCTTTTCTTAACTTGATGTGTATGATTATTATAAGTGAGTAAAATCATGAAATATAATGGAGGTTGTTGTCTTACAGCAATGGAGCCTAACCCCTGGCACCTTTATTTATTAATTTCTAGATTAGGGGTTAGGTATAAATTAAATAAAGGAATTGCGAGTAGTATTAGCTATGTTTGATAAAAATAAAGATTTATTAATTCTAAAAAATACAAAGGTAAAAAATAAAGAAAAATTTTTCCTTTCATCACCGTTTCTAATAATATTATTAATATTTTTTTATTATCTTCTTAATATCTTAGAAGTAAAATATTGCTAGATTTTCCAACTAACTAAGTAATCACCAAAAAATATATCTTTGCTTATTAAAAACTCTAAATTTTTTTGCTTAAAATTATAGAGATACGACAAATTATCTTCACTATTTTACTACTTATTTCTGCAAATATTGCCTTGGTGCTATCATTCATTATAGCAATATTTTTATGTTCAATTTCATCAAGTCGAAATTTAGTTATATTATCTAATAATTCTTGTTCGCAACCTAGGCTATGCAAATAATTTATTTGCTGTTCATAATGTTTTTCTATTACTTCTTCTACACTCTCGGTAACAAGCATCACCGTTTTTATTCCCACCAAGGAAGATAAAGCACCAAGTAAAAATCCATAATAATGCCAAAAAAATAATAAAACCGTGGGTCTTACTTTTTTTTCTAGTAATTTTTTTGTAAAATAATTTAAATGTATCTCTTCGTGATCAAGCATTTCTTTAATCAATATATGATCATTTTGAGATTTAATATATTTTAGCTGCCCTTGATAAATTCTTTTTGCACCATACTCTCCAGCATGATTAACTCTAATAATTTCATGAATTTGTTTTTTAGGGTCAGAAAAATCAGGTCTTGGCATATAATGTACTTCTAATAAATGAGGACACTTTTATACGAAGATCAACTTCAAAAAGAGCAAGGAATCCACAAGACGAGGAGCGGAGCGTATAATAATACGCGAGTACCACAGTACTTGTAGGATGACGTAGCCAATTTTTGAAGTTCATCGAGTATAAATTTTTTGGAGCAAATCAAAGCTAGCAGGGTTTAGCTTATATTCTACCTCTGCTTGCTGCAGCAGTTTTAAAGTTTCTAAACATTCAGCTAGGCTAAGACTACTTGCTATTTTTGTAAAATCATTAATATACTGATAAAAAATCGGTGGTGATAATGATTTTATTGCGAGTTCCAAACGCTCACCATTTTTTACTTTAGATAAAACTATATATAAATTTAAGTAATGCCTTATTAACACTCTGATAATTAAAACTTCATTGATATTTTGTTTTTTTAATATATCAAGCTTCAGAAAATTTTTTGAAACGGAAGAATATTTAGCAGCAGTCGCTTGTTATCATGACGATGAAACAAAAATTGAAGGAATTATTTTAGATAAAGTAGGAAAAACTAATAAAATTATAAGTAAAGAAGCTAATGCTTATTTAAAAGCTCACCTAAAAGGTGATCACGATCTAGTTTGTAATGAAATAAATAAATTGATATATTTTGTTCATGATCGAAAAGAAATTACTTTAAACGACGTTCTAGAAGTTATAAGTAGTGAAATTACGGCAAACGGCAGTGATTTAGCAATGTATTTTTCAAAAAATTTTCTGAAGCTTGAACTAGGAGTAATTTCTTCACCTATAAATACAGGGAAATTTATATAATCACTGCTTAGAATTGTTTTTAAATTCTTATCGATTGAATTCCCGACTGATCTAACTTTAATTAATTCTTTTTGACCAAAAAAATTAGGTGAATTAAGCAATATTTCTAAAGATGAAATATTAAGTTCTGCATATTCTATAGAAGTTTGTAGCATATTTAAGCTTTTTACTAAGTGCTTACAAATTTTTTCTATATAACCTTTATCAGGACCATATAGTAAAAGAGCTCTAATTTTTCCGGCTGTTATTAGTTCAAATAATCGCTTAATTTGTGAAAAATAAAATTTCATAAGTTTAGGTTCTATGTATCAAAAGTAAAATAATCTATTTTAGTTCTTTTTAGCTACAAATTACAAGTTTTTTTTTGAAATAGGAATAGCTATTCCCTTAAAAATCTTATTAATCTCTTAGGGTTTAATTCCCCGAAGCTTTGCTTCGTGATATGATGTATGGATGGAAGAGAGTAGGTACATACATAAGAGCCATAATGTTACAGTACTTATTTATCATTTAGTAACGCCTGCAAAATATCGTAGA
>JAPYLE010000021.1 GCA_027293795.1 Rickettsia endosymbiont of Ixodes persulcatus | reverse complement strand
TTGCAGGCGTTACTAAATGATAAATAAGTACTGTAACATTATGGCTCTTATGTATGTACCTACTCTCTTCCATCCATACATCATATCACGAAGCAAAGCTTCGGGGAATTAAACCCTAAGAGATTAACAATTATGGCTTAACTTGATGCGTATGGTTTTTTGAACGCCCCGACCACCAGAGGTGAAACTTCGGTGGTTGAAACTTGAGCAATTTAAGTTTAATCAATCGGGAGCAACTGCATGTCCAATCAAAATAAAAAGACCATATCTGAACTCGTAGCAGAGTTTACTTCAAAAGAAAATTTAGAAAATCTAAAAGCTGAGATAGTAGATTTGCTAGAAAGACCTCTAAAAAAAGAGATATTGATGCAATAGAGAAACGTTTAGCAGAACTTAGAAGAAATATTTGGTAATGGTTAGGTGTGATTCTATGCCACTCCTGCGATAGGCTTACTTGTGTGCATTGAAAAACGGGTTCAGTGTCATCTAGCTGTTTGACCACGGTATCCAAAATAACAACTTATAGTACTAATAATTTTAGTATTTTTAACTGGATCTAGCTCACAAGTTGCGGGATGACAATCAGAAAATCGATTCACGCAACAACGCTGATCAAGTCATGCCATGACACAGGTCTTTTTATAATTATTTTAATACTTCAACAGAATGCTTATGGCATGCTTTCATTATATTTTCGTCGAAAGTGGCTATTTTGGCATTTAGCCTTATAGCAAGTTCTAGGTAAGAAGCATCATAGGTAGATAATTTATTTTGTATCGCTAGTTCATTAATAAAATACAAAGATCCAGGCATACATGAGAATTTATTAATATAAATTGGCAAATTCTGAATAGTTTCTAAATATTCTTGATAATCTTCTAGCTTAATCTTTTTCTACTTATAGCAGATAATAAAACATTATTATATTCGAGATAAAATATCGCAAGTGCATATATCTTATATAAGTGATATTGTATCTCAAGTTGATTTTCTTCAGGCAAAATCGAAGACATAACTATAGAGCAGCCAACTACTAAATTCATTTACATCCTTCATTTTTCATTTCAATAGTATCCTGAAAACTGCCCAGTGGAACATGTTCTTTTAAATTTTGTAGTCTAATAAAAGCTTCCTCTATTTTTTATTTTGATAATATTTTTTAAATGGCATTATGATAGCGATTTCTTTACCTCGATTTGTTATACAAATTTCTTCCCCTTTTTTAACAATTTCAGATAAATGGGTTTTAGCTTCAAAGATTCCAATAGTTTTTATATTTTTAGTAAACTAGATTAATATACTAGTTTATTCTTTCTAGTGAATTTGTTAAGCTATTCTTATTCTATGACTTCTCCTAGCTTATCTACTTTATTTTCAAATTCAGTACTACATTCTGAAAGAATATAGCCGTTATTATCTTGAATATTCTTATCGATGCCATGATATTGAAGTAGTATTTTTATTATTTCCTTATTACCTTTTTCATAAGCATGATGCAGAGCTGTTTTACCGTTAATATCTTGCTCGTTTACGTCACATTTTCTATGTAAATATATTCTTACGTTTGAAATATTATCTTCTTCAACTGCTGCATGTAAAGGTGGTAATTGCTTAAACTTTTCTATTTTAATCTCTTAGGGTTTAATTCCCCGAAGCTTTGCTTCGTGATATGATGTATGGATGGAAGAGAGTAGGTACATACATAAGAGCCATAATGTTACAGTACTTATTTATCATTTAGTAACGCCTGCAAAATATCGTAGAG
>JAPYLE010000020.1 GCA_027293795.1 Rickettsia endosymbiont of Ixodes persulcatus | reverse complement strand
AGAACGAAATAAGAAAAGTTACGGGGCAATTCAAAGATATCAGTATGGCTGTAGAACACGTACTAAAGTTTATTTAACTGTACCTATTTCCTATGGTCTAGCTATATACCAAAATTTTATAATTTGCAAGCTATGAGATCGTGTAAGCCCCTGTTTTTCCGACTCTCTCCACTGTTATTACGTGAGATTTAGAAGTTGATATGTCTTTAAGTCTTGCACTTTTTGTTGGGCTTGCCCTTGCTCTTTTCCTTTATTACTAGGTGAGTTTTTTGCCAATTCGTAAATCTGTCACTATTTGCTTTTAGGACAGTGAATGCTTTATCTATATTTTTTTGAGCATAATCTATACCGGTAACAAATTGTACAATTTTTTGCAATATATTAGTTTTGGTTGCTTTTTGTAATTCTTGTGCTATAGTTTCTCCTGATTCTTTTGGGTATTCTGCTAAATATTCAGGATCTAACTCTGTTAATGCTTTTTTAGCACCGTTAACAAGTGCAGGATTACTACTCTCAAGTAATGGAGCAAAATCCTTAACAATTTTGCTACCTTGCTCTGTCATTTTTTCAGGCGATAGTTTACTTATTGTTGGTAGTAATGGTTTGATGGCTCTTTTATTCCTTGCTCATAAATACATGATAAAGCTTTCGCCTCTTTTTCGTTTGTTTGAAAAGTAATTTTAAAAAATTTGGATATCTTTAATGCTTCTACTTGTTTTGGATCGTTAATTCTCTCTTGTCCATCAAGTTTAGGAATAGTATTCTTAGTAAGAAATTCTCTGTAATTATTTAATTTTGCTTCTGAAACATTTTCTTTAAGGTTATCAATGTTTTATCTATTAATTTCTCTCTATATTGTTCTTTAGATATTTTTTGGTTAGCTAATTCTAACATAGCTTTTTCTAATGGTTTTTTAATATCCATCACTTCATCTTGGCTCAAGCCATTACATTTTCGGTCGTTCATCTGCTCTACTTGAGCCTCACTTAAATCTGCAGCTTCATTTTTAGCATTTGCAAAACTATATTTTCTTTTTTCTTCTTCCGACGAAATTAATTTAATTACTTCATCATGAGTGTTATATATAGTATCAGTTAAAGATTGAACTACATCATTTGGTAAATAATTAGTTCTAAAAGGAGCAAGCTGCGATTCTATTGCAGTAAAGATATTTTGTCTAGCTAGTAGCGGTAACATAAGTTAAGAGGAGAAGAAGTATCTTTAAAAAAGTTAATCTCTTAGGGTTTAATTCCCCGAAGCTTTGCTTCGTGATATGATGTATGGATGGAAGAGAGTAGGTACATACATAAGAGCCATAATGTTACAGTACTTATTTATCATTTAGTAACGCCTGCAA
>JAPYLE010000019.1 GCA_027293795.1 Rickettsia endosymbiont of Ixodes persulcatus | reverse complement strand
TAGGTCTAATAGTGGTAATGTAACGATTATATGATTAATAGGCATATTGGTACACATGAGCCAGACATGATTTTGCACATACGGGTCGCATAAGCTTTAGCTTCATATGCGACTTCTAGTCGCCATAAAACAAACTTTCATCTTTCAGATGAAAGTGGTTGATTTTTTAATTGGATATGCGTTAGTGTATACAGATTCTAAATGCTTTATACTTGTCTTAGTATAGTTTTGTGTAGTAGATAGACTTTTATGACCTAATAGCTCTTGAATAGAGCGTAAATCTGCACCATGCTCAAGCAAATGTGAAGCAAAACTATGTCTAAATGAATGAGCAGTTAAATGTTCAGGTAAACCATAAAAACGCTTTAATTTAATTAATTCACGATTAAATACCGGCGGCTGCAATTTCTTACCTTGCTTTCCTCTAAATATCGGTTCATTATCACCTAACTTATATGGCAATATTTCTAAATATTGGGTAATTAAATTTTTAGCAATCGGTAACCATGGAATTATTCTTTCTTTACCACCTTTACCTATTATTCTTATAAATTCTAGATTCTGCAGATGAAGTTTTGTAATTGATAATGCTTCCGATATACGAAGCCCTGCAGCATATATAAGAACAAGTAGAGCTTTATTTCTAAGTTCTACCCACTTAACATTCCCGTATTCTTCGATATGCTCAAGTGATATTACTACATCATCTTCCGATAAAGCTTTTGGTAGTAACAATTTAGTTTTTTTAGGAGATTTTATAGAAAAAATTATATGGCCATTTAATTGTATTGTTTTTTCTAAAAACTTATAAAAATTTTTTACCGCAGATAAACCACGTGAAATTGAAGATGTAGTAAAATTATCATAGTTACGTTTTGCAAGCCAACTTCTGATTAATCTTATATCTGCGGTTTTAATATGATTTATCGTCACAAGGTCTGCATTATAATAATGCATAAACTCCAGGAAATGCTTAAGGTCATTATTATAAGAAATTACTGTATGATTAGAGTAATTTTTTTGCAAAATGAGGTATTTTTGCCACTTATTTATTAATTCCTGAATTGATGTATCTAACATTTATAAAAACTTAACTATTTTTAATATTATTCTTAATGCTAACAATTATTGACCCATAATTTTATAAATGTTAGCATGAATTAGGGGTTTATGTTTACATTACGTGACCTATAAAACACAAAAGCAAAACAATTTCTTAAGTAAAAATATTTACAAAATTTAATTTATTTTAGGAGAATGAATAATGTTAAATAATACACAATTTTTAGATTTAATGAAGTCTTATATGAATCCGGAATTTTATATGAGTTCTATGAAAAATATCCCTAGTGTAGACCTTTCATCTTCACAAGTACAATGCAAAGAGCTGTGAATATTCTTTTAACAACTAACCAAATTGCTACGGAAAGCATGCAATCTTTGCTTAAGAAAAATTCCGAGGTTATACAAAATAATGTTAATACTATTTTGAATACTACTAAAGAAGCAGCCAATTCTAAAGATTTTAAACAAGCTAGTGAATGTCATCAAAAATGTTTAAAATCTATTTATAAAACATCTATGGATAATGCTAAGGAACTCGCTAATATAGCTTATGAGTCCTAAACCAAAAATTAGAAGCCGCAAATAAGCATATTGCCAAGAATGTTCATCATGCTTCTAATAATATGCAGGGTATGGAAGAACAAGCAGAAAAAAACTTCAATAAGAAATCTGCTTTAAAAATAACTAAAACTGTCATACCGCGGTATGACATGGTAGAAATTCCCCTCAATACATCAATTTTTGCTCGTTGTAATTCGTGTAACTTAGAAAATTTCTGCTTTAAATTACTACGATCAAGCAATATTCTAACTTTTACTCTTCGTGCTTGTGCGTTAATAAGTGCTCAATGCATCACTTATACCGTATGCCTGCATATAAATAGATTCTTCAGCTCTATCTATCTGATTGGCTATAAACTTAGTACAGCTGGCAGGCTGGGTAAAACATGTACTAACTTTACTTCTTGAAAGCTCTGAAATATTGTAATGCTTTATTTGTGGAGCAGATGAAACTAATGATTTTTGATTTATTAGATTAGTAAAATAATCCGGATTCTGTCCATAAATACCTAAAGCAACTCCCAAGATAAAGACGATACTTATTTCTATAAACTTATTATTTTTTCTCTTCATGACTTATTTATATTTCAGACATTGCCTGTAGACTTGCAAATCGTCATTGCGAGCGACTAAAGGCTTTGTTGCATGGAACCTGATGTCATTCCCGCAAAGGCAGGAATGACATAAAGAGTATTTACCGATCCACGTAACAACGTCTATTTTTTTACATAACTTCCCGGAGCTGCTTCAATAGCCTTTAGATTCTGATAATCTAAAGAATCTACTAGCTTATTATCATTATTTTTTATAAGCCAATGATTCCACCATGAGCCTTTATATTCCATAGCTTTCATAAGCCACTCATGACTACTTAAACTTAAGTTCATCATAAGCCGATAATTATATTTAGCACTAGCCGGAGGATTAACTACGCCTGCTACATGCCCTGAATCCGTGAGACAAAAAATCTTATGTCCGTTTAATAATTTTACTCCATCATATATTGAACGCCACAGAGCTATATGATCTTCTTTTGCTGCTACAAAAAAAGAATTACAATCAATTTTTCCAAGATCTATTTTTGTTCCGAGTATCTCTAAATTATTAGACTCTTTTAGCAAGTTATTACAATATGTATTTTGCAAATATTCCTCATACATTTTGCCGGTAAGTTGGTAGAATCCGCATTCCAATATAGTAAATCAAAAGGCATTGGTTTTTTACCAAGCAAATAATTATTGACAAAAAACGTCCAAATTAAATCATTCACTCTTAGCAAACTAAAACTATTTGATAAATACTGCCCGTCACAATAACCCTTTAGTTTTATATCTTCTTTAATGTAATTAATCGTAGCTTCATTAAAAAATATTCCAAGCTCGCCCGGACTCGCATAATCAAGCAAGAAAGTAGCACTATGGACAGAATCTATTTTTTTTGCTTTGAAAAGTAGGCGATAATTATAGCAAGAAATGTACCTCCCATGCAATATCTGATAAAACTAATTTTTTTAAAACCAAGATTTCTAACATACTCAAAAGGTGCTAGAATACCGTCTTTTAAGTAATCCTCGAAGCCTTTCTCCGGTAGAGAAATATCAGGATTAATCCATGAAATAAGAAAAACTTGAAAATTATTTTCTACTAGGAAAGATACTAGAGAATTATGCGGAGATAAATCGAATATATAATATTTATTTATACATGTCAGAATAATAAATATCGGAATTTTGTGAACTTTCTCTTTCAGTTCATAACATATTAATTGCATTAAATCATTTTGAAATATATAGCTAGACCATAGTAAATAGGTACATACTATGCTAATATATATGTTACAAATAATAATAAATAAGTTATGGCAAGCAGTTACAGTTACGATTTAAGAATGAAACTATTCAAAGCTCTAGATGATGTGCTCTCAATT
>JAPYLE010000018.1 GCA_027293795.1 Rickettsia endosymbiont of Ixodes persulcatus | reverse complement strand
AATCTTCTCTTAAATTACAGGTAGTATTTGATTATTTAAATCAATCGTTAGAGACAGTCGATATAACAGGAGGTATAAGGGATGATCAAGGATATAGAGAACATTTATAAAACATATATACTAAGGACTTCTTAATGATTTAAAGAAGTTCCTGAAGAAATTAATTATCGATTGGGGAAAATTTTCTTTGAAAGATAAATATCGTAAAACCAGATTATCTTCCTTAAATACACTAAAATTATTAACAATTATGGCTTAACTTGATGCGTATGATAATAGATAAGGACTAATACTTCCACAAAGAAAGAAGCAACAAAAGCAGAATATAACGCTAAAAAGTGGCTTTTTGAAAATAATGAAGATTTTAATTCTACTTGTTTAGAAATCGGCATTGAGCCTAGTTGTGTAAGAAAGACTGCCAAAAAACTAATTAAATCACAACAAAATAAATTACGTTTTAAAGATAATCCTCCTAAGCTCTGCGGCTAAAGTTTAAATTAAATTAATTTGTAATAAAACTTGAAATTACTCTAAATATAAATTAATTGTATAGGTGTTACTAAGTAACGCCTATATATTAATTTATTCAAAATTATAAAGGTTATTTATGATTATTTCAGTTTCAGCTCAACATATTGCGATCGGTAATAGCTTACAAGAATATTCAAAAGAGAGGGCTACACAAGTCGTTAAAAAATATTTTACTGATATAATAAATATAGATATACATTTTTCAAAAGAGGGAATTAACTTTAAATGTGACATTATAGTAAAATATGGTTCAGGCAAACATAATATAGTCAAAAGTAATGATAGTTGTAGCGATATATATGTAGCTTTTGATAAAGCCATGTCAAAACTAGAAAAACAGCTTAGAAAATATAAATCAAAATTCAAAAATCATCATACGGGTAAAGTAAAAATATCCGAAATTGCTCAAGAAGGTACTAAATATATTATTAGTTCGCAACCTGATAGTGAAACCTCTAACTCCAAAGATAATGATAATCCGGCAATAATTGCCGAGAAGCCTGTGGAAATATTAAAATTATCAGTAAAAGAGGCAGTAATGAAAATGGATTTAGAAGATTTACCTGCGGTAGTATTTAAAAATATCAATAATGATCGTATAAATATAGTTTATTACCGTAGAGACGGTAATATTTCTTGGGTAGATTATAATTAAATTATATGTATATTATCCCTTATAAAGGAATTACGCCAAAAATCGATAAAAGTGCATATATTGCCGAAAGCAGCTCTTTAATAGGAGACGTTGAAATAGGGAGTAATTCAAGCATTTGGTTTAATACGGTTCTACGAGGTGATGTTGAATCGATAAAAATAGGAAATAATACTAACGTACAAGACGGTAGTGTAATTCATACTTCAAGATTTAACGGACCGATAGAAATAGGAGATAATATAACTATCGGTCATCTGTCTCTTATTCATGCCTGCACAATACATAATAATGCATTTATCGGTATGCATACTACGATAATGGATTATGCAGTAATAGAAGAATATGCTTTTATTGCTGCAGGAAGTCTTATCCCTCCAAAGAAAATAATTAAATCTAAGGAATTATGGATTGGCTGCCCTGCAAAATTTGTTAGATATTTAACCGGTCAAGATTTAGAATATATGCAAGATAACGTAAGAAATTATGTAGAACTTTCTAATATTTATAACAGTGAAGTATAGGCGTTATTATATAACCTTGATGTCATTCCTGCTTTCGCAGGAATGACATACGGTACTATAAGAATCTTTAAACGCTTTTACTGTATTTTTAAGTAAAAACGCAATAGTTATAGGTCCGATACCGCCAGGAACGGGAGTAATGTATTTTACTTTAGACTTAACATTTTCAAAATCAACATCACCGATAATTTTATTGCTGTTGATTCTATTAATACCTACATCAATTACTATAGATTCAGGATTAAAATATTCTGCAGTTAATTTTAAAGGATTCCCTATTGCAGCAATAACGATATCAGCTTTAGAGGTAATCTTACTTAAATTTTGTGATTTAGAATGACAGATAGTAACACTGCAATCTTCTTTTAATAGTAAAGCACTTAAAGGTTTACCTACTATATTTGAGCGTCCAATAATTACAACATTTTTACCGCTTAAATTCGGTTCGTATTTTTTTATAACTACAAGACAACCAAGGGCAGTGCAGGGTATAAAGCCTTGACTAATACCGCTATGTAAATAACCGACATTTAAAGGATGAAAACCATCGATATCTTTAGCGGGTAATACAGCCGATAAAATTTTATTTTTATCTATGGAGCTTGGTAAAGGCAGTTGAACTATAATTCCAGAAATCTCGTTATTGAGGTTTAACTCGTTGATTTTCGATATTAAATCATCTGTATGAATAGTAGTAGATAGGTTTACTAATAAAGTATCGATTCCTATTTTGTGAGCATTTTTTATTTTATTTTTTACATAAATAATACTTGCCGGGTTGTCGCCTACTAATACTATAGCAAGCTTTGGTGAAGTTTTAGTTTTATCTTTAAGCTCTTGAATTTCTAGCTTTAAATCTGCCAATATCTCATTTGCTAACGCTTTACCGTCAATTATATTATTCACTATATTTTTATCCATAATATCTTACGATTTTTACAAAGATTATGTATGTCATTCCCGCTTAGGCGGGAATGACATAGAACCGCTATATCGAGCCATGCAACAATGCTTTTGCTGGAATAACATAAAGTAAAATCGTAGGTTACTATGATTTTTACCTTACTTCTTTTCCCCATATTTTGTGGTAGAATACTCAAAATGTAAGGCTTTGCCGTCAAATACTCTACTATAAGCGTGATGAAGGCTACTTGCCGCTTCGGCAAAACCTGTAAGAATCAGTTTAAGTTTACCGGCGTAATGAGCAATATCACCAATGGCATATATACCTTCTATATTAGTTTGATAGTAGGAATTGTCTACTTCAATATGGTGAAGCTTAACATTTAAACCCCAATTTGTTAAGCTACCTAGATCTTGTTTTAAACCAAAAAACGGTAGCAATATATTAGCCTCTAATTTATGGGTATTATTTTGTAGATCTCTAACTATGACTGATTGAAGTTCACCATTATTACCATCTAAAGCATTTAACTGATAACCGATTACTAATTCAATCTTACCGGTTTCTGCAAGATTTCTTAACTGCCTTACACTTTCAGGGCTAGCCGTAAATTTATCACGTCTATGAACTAAATATATTTTATTTGCAATCTCCGAAAGAGAAATAGCCCAGTCAACAGCTGAATCCCCGCCACCTGCTATAACTATATTTTTACCTGTGAATTTATTTTTATCATTAATGAAATAGAAAACCGATTTGCCTTCAAAATCTTCAATATTTGCAAGAGGAGGTTTGTTCGGACCGAATGAACCTGCTCCTGCTGCAATAATAATAATTTTGCTTTTAATAAGAGTGTTTTTTGAGGTTTTAATTTCAAAAAAATCATCTTGCTTATTTAGCTCTATAGCTTGCTGATTTAAATGATATACAGGCTCGAAAGGAGCTGCTTGAAGCTCTAACTGTTTTATTAGCTCTTCTGCTGCGATTTTAGGATATGCCGGTATATCGTAAATAGGCTTTTCAGGGTATAGAGTAATACACTGACCGCCAACAGCCTCTTGTGCGTTAATAACGTGACATTTCATGCCAAGCATTCCTGCCTGAAAAACTGCAAATAATCCAACCGGACCAGCACCTATTATTACAACATCGGTATTATGCATTATTTTTTATATTTAAATTTTAAAAAGGATTTTATTGGATATTGAGGAAATAATCAATTGTTATATGAGTATATTGATGTGGCTATAGTATTCCGGACAGTTAATAATAAACGATATTAACAGGAAGGATAAAAATGACAGATATAAAGCCAAGGATATATCCAGCTGAATTTAAGGAATCGGCGGTTAAATTAGCTATTGAGTCTAAGCAACC
>JAPYLE010000017.1 GCA_027293795.1 Rickettsia endosymbiont of Ixodes persulcatus | reverse complement strand
AAATCAATCAAATATTAAAATGATTAAAGCGACGAAAATAAGGCTTGATGAATATTTGCTGCAAAAAGGTTTTGTAACAGATATTACCATAGCACAAAGCTTGATTATCCAAGGTAAAGTACATAATAAGTATGAGCAGTGTACCAATATGCCTATTAATCATATAATCGTTACATTACCACTATTAGAACTACAGTAACTTCCTTGCACACACAATGTCTACCACACTGTATACTATAGTAAACAGTACGTAATTTCCTGATGTATTGAACTCATGGTGCTTGTGATGCTAACGCATCATGGCGCACATGGCAAGCTAAAGCTTTTCCATCTGGAAGATGGAGGTTTTAACCACCAAAGGGACTATAAAAATTTGTCGGTAATCCTAAATTTAATCTACCTTTTAAAAGTTCTAATATAACTAAATTTTCATATAATACCCCTTTAAGGTAATGACTTTCTAATTGTTTATCTTGTTCAAGTCCTAACAAATTGCAAGCAATACCGGTATCATAAAAATACAATTTCGGCATCTTTATAAGTCGCTTGTTAAAATTTTTATAAAATGGCTGAAGAAAAAAATAATATAGCTCGCTTCAAGTATGTTAAGCCACTGCCTAACCGTAGATGCGAAATACCGCAATCTTGGGCAAGAGATGAAAAATTCACAATCTGGCCTATGCTAGCCTGCACATAATTTAAAAAAATTATGAAATTGATTTAAATCACCGATATTTTTTAGTTGCCGCACATCTCGTTCAATATAGTTTGGATAAAAATCAAGGGAGGATATATTTAGATTATGCAAAGAAGGATAACCGCCCTTAAATATAGAAGTTAAAGGATTTTCTGCTTTTTGAATTTCAGCAAGGCTAAGAGGTAATAAAATAACCATCCCAATACGCCCTGCAAGGGATTGTGTTATATGATGATTAAGGGCAAAATTTTGAGAACCGGTAATTACATATCTTCCTTTTTGAGCTGAGTCATCTACTATCCCTTGTAAATAAGATAATAACTCAGGCACATGTTGCACTTCATCAAAAATAGCTCCATCATAATATCTAGATAAAAAGGCACGCATATCTTCTCTTGCTTGCAGTCTAATATCTAAATTTTCTAACGATACATAAGGTAAATGAGGAAATAACATTTTAGCTAGAGTAGTTTTTCCTGATTGTCTAGGACCGGTAATACTGACTACTGGAAAAAACTTAGAATATCGCTCTACTACTTCTTTTATAAAACGCTGAAACACGGGGCTATATCAATCCAATTGAATTTTATAGTTTCAACTTAGCATAACTTAATTTTACATTCAAGTATTCTTCTCAAATCCTAACCAATATATGTCTTTTTTTACCGGCAGAGAGTTTTATAACATTTTTATCAAGTAAGAAATTAGTATTAATTATCATGTTCTCATCTTCTATTAACTTGTCATTTATCTTAGCTCCTTTCCCTCTTATAAGTTTGCGTGCTTCTGATTTAGAGGTAGCAAGACCTACTTCGTGAAATAACTCATATGCACTAATACCTGATTGTAATATTTCCAGTTCTAAAACGACCGTATGCAGGTTTTCATCGATTTCTCCTTGTTCAAATATCTTTACTGCAGTTTCTAGAGCTGATTTTGCCGTTTGCTCCGAATGACAAAGCTTCGTTAACTCATAAGCAAGCTGTTTTTTAGCTGCATTAATATCTTCAGCTACTAAATTCTCAAATTTTGTAAATTCTTCAGTATTTAACTCACTATATAATTTGGCAAATCTGATTACATCGGCATCCTCACAATTACGCCAATATTGGTAATAATCATACGGGCTTAATAAATCTTCATTAAGCCACACGGCACCTGCAGCAGTCTTCCCCATCTTAGCACCTGAGCTAGTCGTAAGTAGCGGCGTCGTCATACCGAATACTTCTTTGCCGCCTATTTTACGAATTAAATCTGCTCCCATTACGATATTGCCCCATTGATCACCACCGCCAAGCTGTAAACTACAATTATAGTGCTTACTTAAATAGTAAAAATCATATGCTTGCAGTAACATATAGTTAAATTCTAAGAAGCTTAAATGCTGTTCTCGCTCAAGCCTTAGTCTTACCGAATCCATAGTTAGCATGCGGTTTACCGAGAAATAGCTACCGAAATCCCGTAGGAAATCTAAATAATTCAGAGAATCTAGCCACTCTGAATTATCTAGCATAATAGCATCGCTGCTCTCCTCACCGAATTTGATAAATTTTGACAGTGATTTCTTTATACCCTCAGCATTTTTAGCTATATCTTCTTTACTTAAAATTTTACGTGCTTCGTCTTTCCAAGTAGGATCACCGATTTTACTCGTACCTCCGCCGATAATCACAATAGGCTTATGCCCATGCTGCTGAAGCAATCGCAGGATCATTATCTGCATTAAACTACCGATGTGAAGTGATGTAGCAGTACAATCAAAACCTATATAAGCAGCTATTTTTGTTTCTTTCGTTATACTAGTTAACCGATCCAAATTGGTACATTGATGGAAATATCCTTTGTTTATAAATTCTTTAATAAAGGTCATAGTAATATTTTTTATCCTTTTAAAAATTCTTTTTTGCTTTTCTGTTGGTCACTTTCACTATAGAAATTTTACTCACAATATATTTTTGCAGACTTTTGAAATAAAGCTATTTCACTTTGATTTTTAAACTTTTGCTGCTTTTCAAAGTTATTTTTAATGTCTTGTTCATAAAAATCTAATTTATCACTCACATACATCTTCTATTTCTACATCTGATTTATTATAAAGGATGTAAAGACTTTGTCTATATTCGATATATTTCCATTCTTATAAAATAAGAAATTCTTAATTTTTTAAGAATTATTTAATACTTCTCCTTGATATGTGATGGCATATTAGTGTATAATGCACCTAAGACGAAAACTATCAATAACGCATTATAATATTTAGTTAGGGTATGTTAATTGATTATTACTTTTTAACTAAATTTAAAGACTAAATCATATAAAGGAGTAACCGTTTCTAAAGAAACATCCGAATATTTTTCTAATGCTACAGGTCATTTTGCTAATGCCGGTAAAGCTTTAGCAAACTGTGGAATATATGCTACTGTAACAGCTAAATACAGTGCTAAAACAGCAATGCAAGGTTTACTTGGGCTTTGTGCTTACAAAGAATTTGCCGGCGCAGTAATGACCGGTCATGCTTTTGGATTTGCTATGCCGAAAATTGTAAGCGGAATAGTAGCAGGAGTGGCGGGTGCAATTTATCATCATCATACAGCCGTTATGGCAACTTTTGTTACAGCAGCAGTTGTGGCTTCTCCGTATAAATGCCATGGAATGTGCTAAAAATGCAGTTTATACCGGTATAGAAGCAGCAAATTTCACTTACGAAAATACAGCAAGTAAACGGAGTAGCCGGCATAGCTCATCTTGTTTATGATAACAGGAGTTTCGCACTTAGCAAAAAATATGTTAATCTAACAAAAAAGAGTTTTAGTTAAGATGGCAAGATCAAAATATAGCAAAGACTTATATAAATCATTTTTACAAGCAAGTAGCGTAAGATATAGTGGTAAAGCATTAT
>JAPYLE010000016.1 GCA_027293795.1 Rickettsia endosymbiont of Ixodes persulcatus | reverse complement strand
TTGCAGGCGTTACTAAATGATAAATAAGTACTGTAACATTATGGCTCTTATGTATGTACCTACTCTCTTCCATCCATACATCATATCACGAAGCAAAGCTTCGGGGAATTAAACCCTAAGAGATTAATTTAATATTACTTGACCTACTTCAATTTTTTATATAAAGCGCCACCCTTAAATTTAACTTATAGTTGCGTATGAAATTAATTCAAGTTTTTTAAAATATTGAATCTATAGCTTTTGGTCCATGGCTTAATAAATACAAACTTATTTACCTCAAAAGAATTTTAATTAATCATTCAAGCTAAGAACAATAAGCAACATTCTAATGAAGAATTAGTGATATTATCTAATGACATTATTGAAAGAGAGATAGGAAGGAATAAAACCTTAGATATAAATCAATTAAAAGTTGTTGCTATTTTGTCTTTGAACCATAGAGAAAATTTATATCTTGTATTTAATTGGTTAACTGACTTTCAGTTAAAACAATATTCTAAATTTATATTAAATCTTCCAAAAAATTATAAAGATTTCGATCCACGCAACAATGCCTTGCGGGAGTGACATCGAAGCATTAGGGGGGCTATCTCAAGCAATTCTTTTTAAGTAAGACCCTATTTTAAATTAAAAAGTCTATTGTGTTCTTAAACTTCTTTGTTATTATTTTTAGAATAACCTTTTAATAATAATTCTACGTAAAATTTCAAAATCTTCTCATCACATTGTAACAGTTCTTAAGCCCAACTAATACTAAATTATATTCATGAAAAACACGGAATCTTCAATTACCTTTAAGCTTAGTATTGCTGAGATTTATAACACCCCAAATATATTATCAGAAAGTAGCATAAGAAATTTTAGAAAAACTTATCCTAGTCTTAAGGTAAAAGAAATAGATAACAATTTTCTATCTATAACGACTGTCAATGCCGCTATAGAAGTTAATGACTTACCTATTTGAACATTTAAATAAAAAAACTAAAGTAAGTAGCGAGGAAGCTATAGACAATAAGCATTCACTAATGCAGCGATTAATATTTAATTATCCATATGAAAGTTATAAGACCATAAACTACTAAAAACTTATCTAATAATAAAAAATTCTAGCACTTATATATACATATTAGATGGTGAATACGTAGAATGGAAACCAAATAAAATCATTCCTATACAACCTGATATGTTAACTAAAATTAAAACAATGTGTTTTGCTTCTCAATGTAGTATATTAAATAGAAGCGATGAAACTACCACAGAGATATTTAAATATATAATTACAGCAATAAATTTATATTTTAATCACTTTGCAAAAGAAGTTGAACAATGTAAAACGTGCAGAATATCTACTTCCTGTAATAAAACTTATTGAACCGGAATCTAAACTTAAAATTATCTAGGCATTAGTACCATATATAAAATTCAGCTTGGATTTGTCAGGTAAATTTTCTGATTTACTAATGGAAAATAAAAATTTTGAAGAGGCAAAAGCTCTATTTAAAGAGTCTAACTCCTCATTCATTAGATCTTTAAAAAGAACTCGCCTATGGAGAGGGGAAAGAAGCAAGTTATGCAAGCAGTTTATTAAATACTAATACTAAAAAAAATTAGGAGAGTACTATCATAGAACAGCTTGTGCTTATGAGCAAACTGAAGACTATAATACATCCATCAAATATTATGAACATGCTTTCGCACTTTTCTACCGATACATACAGCAATAGCCTTTAATTTATGGTCCAATTATAGAATACAAGGCAAATTCGATAAAGCCAAAGATTTAATACAATATGTACCGGAAGGATATATAAAATACTTCCTAGAAATGTTAACTAATCCATATGAAATTTCTTATAAAAGTGAGAAGTTAACTTCAATTAATCAAAAGATCTTAACTCCTTTCTACTCATCGCTATATGCCGGTTGCAAATATATGGTTTTTTATAATAAAATTTCAAATAAACAAACAATTACAAAAAAACAGCAATCAATATTAAATGAAAAACTAAAAGCAATTAGTGATTTCTCAGGCAATATACTTCTAGCATTCTCACTAGCCCTATGTACTAAACAATTTAAAACGGCTTCTTATCTTTTAAATAAGATACCGGGTATCAAATAAGTTTATATGATAAGGCTCTTATAAAGCTTCGTAGTTACATGGAGCCAAATTATACGTTGCCTCAAAATAATACTCTTGAACCCAATGAAAAAGTAGAAGTTCTAAATGCAGTTAGTACCACTTTAATAGCAGATAACGAGACTAAATTAACTTCTCAAAAATCCGAAAAGATTTTCCAAAATGTTGAAAGTGCTTTGCAAAATGATTCTGGCAATGAAAACACTTTAGAAATTGGGGTAGTTACTGCTTTATTAAATAATAACCAAGAAAAAGTGCAAGAATATGCAAGTAAAGTCCGAAAAAACAGGAAGAAATTATTGCAAGTTATTCCCTCGATAATAAACAAGTAGAAAGTTTAGAGCAATTAATTGATCAATAATGCAAAGAAAATTCATCAATATTATCAACTAAAAAAGAAATATGAACTGCACTTAGCCATTCAAAAGATTAGCTACTTTAGTAATGATTCTTGGAATATTTCTAAAGAAGGTAAAATTAAAGTTGATAATCAAGAAGTAGCACAGGATACGGCTATATTCCTAGGTAAATATAGAGAATTCGATTGTTACGGTACAATTTCTAAAAAAATTTACGATAGATTTGATAAAAGTAAAATTATGCCTTTTATTTCTGCTTAAAAAAAAGGAATAATACATCACAAACACGGAGTAAACGGGATTAAACTTATTAAAAAGAATGCCTTTAAAGTTAAATATGATGGCGAAGACGAACTCCTACTTACAAGTATATTATACTCTAATGAACAAGGGAAGTTATTATTAAATTTTGATAAGTACGGTAATCATGATGAAGTAAAAAAATTTGTTATTGGTCATCGACTGGAATTTTATAATGTAGAGTAATATAAAACTTAAGATAATATTTTAAGAGTTTTGATTCAAATAATCGTTACTGTATTTCTCAATATAATCATCATATTTACCTTTAAAATCAACAATATTTTTTCTATGAGAAAGAGCAATAACCCTAGACGCTATATTACTTGCAAAGTCACGGTCATGCGTTACCTACTAACCCTCAAAATCAATTAAAGCTTTTTTAAGGGCTTCTCTTGACTCTATATCAAGATGGTTTGTCGGTTCATCAAGAACCAAAATATTGCTTTTTTCCAGTATCATTTTAGCAAGTAATAACCTTGCACACTCTACCGCCGCTTAAACTTAAAATATTTTTATTTACTTCATCGCTATGGAATAATACTTGTCTAAGCATATTTCTAATAGTATTTTCCGTTTCCTTTTCAGCTTGCTTTTTAAGCCAATCAATAACACTAATATTTTCATTAAGTAAGCTCATGATGGTCTTGAGTGAAATAAGATATTTGCGATTCATACCCCCATTCATAGCTACCTTGATCTACTGATATTTTATTCATTAAGATTTTTAATAAAGTAGATTTACCTATACCGTTTGCACCGATAATAATAATTATTTCCCCTCGTGATACATTAAAACTAACTTTATTTAATATTTGCCTATTCTCAAAATCTTTAAGTTATTTGATCGATTTTTAATACTAATTTTCCTGATGATCTTAGTTGTTTAAATCTAAATAATGGACTAATTCGTGAAGTTTTTTGTAAATCAGGTAATTCTATTTTTTCTAGCTGCTTTTCTCGTGAGCTACTCTGCCTTGCTTTCGTTCCTGCTCTAAATTTATCAATCCAAGCTTGTTTTGCTATTTTCTTTTCTAAAAAGTTTCGCTTGTTTAACTTCTGAGTAGCTATTATCTGCTTTTCCTGAACAAAATTATCATAATTGCCCGTATATAATCTTATTTCTCCATAATCTATGTCCAAAATATCCGTTGCGACATTATTTAAAAAGGCTAAATCATGCGATATAAAAATTAATATTCCCTTAAAAGAGTTTTTTTAAATAATTCTCAAGCCAATATATTGAAATAATATCAAGATGGTTTGTTGGTTCATTAAGTAGTAAAATATCGGGATTATTAAATAAACTTTGTGCGAGTAATACACGAAGCTTATAACCTCCTGACAACGCAGAAAGCGGCTCATAATGATATTTTTCTTTTACTCCAAGACCTACAAGCTAGCTAGTAGCAAAAATTTCAGCGACATAACCTTCGTTATCTATTACCTGCTCTAGTTCGCCGAGCCTATATCCTGCTTTTTCATCGCATTCTTGCTTCTTTAATAGTTCTTCTTTTTCTTGCAAAGCTTGCCATAATTTTTTATTACCTGCTATTACCGTATCTATAATTTTAGTATTTTCATAAAGAAATTGATCTTGTTTTAAACAACCTACTTTAGAGTTTTTTGGTATATTAATCTCACCGAAAACCGGCTCTTTTTCTTCATTTAAAATTTTAAAAAAGTTGTTTTACCTGCTCCATCGCTACCTACAAGACCATATTTTTATTATTTTTGATATGCAAATTCACATCAGTAAATAGTATTTTTGCACCATAACTCATGGCTAAATTATTTATAATAATCATATTTTTATATAGATGTTAGGGTTAAATTCAGAAATGATTGAGAAAATTTAATACTTCTTCAATAACTCAAGAGCTTTTGCAAAATCAAGTACATATTCTTCTTGTTTTTCTAAATCTTTAAGTTTGAGATTATTATTTCCTTGCTCTTCGTCACCTATGAAAATAATAAATTTAGCATTTTCATTTAAAGCACGCTGCATTCTTTTAGCTATTTTACCGGTGGGTTCTATAATAGTAACAATATTTTTTGTTCGCAATTTATCTACAATTTCTAGAGCATAACAAATATTATTTTCACCTATAGGTAATACAACTACTAGACTTAATGAAGATACATTATATTCTCGCATTAAAGCAATTCGCTCAATACCGGCAGCAAAACCGATAGCCGGCATATCATCATTATTACCCAGGATTTTAGCAAGCCCGTCATAACGTCCGCCGGCCAGAATAGTAGATTGCGTTCCAAGCTTTGAAGTCGTGAACTCAAAAGCAGTATGGCAGTAATAATCAAGCCCTCTAACCAAACGTGGATTTATTCTATATTTCACACCTAAAATATCGAGATATTTTATTAACTCCTCAAAATATTCTTTGGATTCATCGGTATAATATTCAGACAAGATCGGAGCAGCAGCTACTATTTTTTGATCAATTTCGCTTTTAGAATCAAGAATCCGCATTGGATTTTTGATCAGCCTTACTCTACTCTTCTCTGATAACTGATTTTTAAAATCATTTAGATATTCCACCAATTTTTGTTGATAAACACTTCTTGATTCACTACATCCAAGAGAGTTAAGCTCTAAGGTAGTATCCTGCTCTATTTCGAGTGCTTTAAGTATGTCTACCGCTAACTTTAAAGTTTCGGCATCGGTAATTGCTCCTTTAGCTCCGATATATTCGTAATTTAGTTGGTGGAATTGTCTTTGACGTCCTGCTTGCGGTCTATCATAGCGAAAAACAGGACCGGTAGAGAAGAACTTTAAGGGTAATTTATGTTGTAAGCCGTTTGAGATAAAACTTCTTATAATACCGGCCGTGAACTCAGGTCTAAGAGCTACAGATTCATTGCTTTTATCTAAAAAACTGTAGATTTCTTTACTGATTACATCAGAGCTTTCGCCCATTGAACGATTGAAGACTTTAGTATACTCCAGGATAGGAGTACTCATTTGTTTATAGCCGTATAATACCCCAACATCTTCTGCTTTATTAATTATATAGTCGTGAACTTTATAATCATCCGGCAAAAGATCTTTCATTCCACGAAGCGGTTGGAGTTTGTCTAGCATTTGTTTAATTTTGTTTTTTTGGTATTAGTTTTCTATGTCATTCCCGCGAAAGCGGTAATCCAGTAACTTTTATTGTCATCCCGCGATCAAGCCACGGTATGACATGTAACACCTAATTTTGTTCTTTTTTCATAAAAAATGATCTTACAATATATAAAACAAATATTGTAATAAACCAATATATTAATACACGACCTGCCGTTAATAGATTAAATTCACCGTCATATATTTGAATAAATAGTAAATATGCACAAGCAATTAAAATAAACGGTACAATAATAAATAATAAAGGACATTTAAAAGGTCTTTGTGCATCATGTAACTTTATCCTAAATAATACCACTATTATTGTGACAGTTATATAATCAATAAGTGCTCCCATTGAAGTTAATTGCGTTAATAATTCCGTAGAACAAAATCCTCCAAGGATAGCTGCAAGAGACGCAAATATTATAATCGTAATATATGGGCTATCATATTTTGGATGTAGTTTTGCAAAACTTTTCGGTAGTAAACCGTCACGTGCAATCGCATAGAAAATACGTGACGTTCCATATATATTCATCATTAACACCGTCATCATACCGCAAACAGCACCAGTTGCAACTATAGCAGAGCCAATCTTGCTATTATTAATAGTTAAAGCATAAGCAAGCGGTTGATCGTTATTTAACTGATCAAAAGGTGCAATACCGGTAACAAGTCCTGCCATCGTTACATAAACTATAGTTGTTAGAACAAGCGAGCCTATAATACCGATCATTATATCAAGCTTTGGATTTTTACATTCCTCAGCTGCGGTTGCAATCGTCCCAAAGCCTGTGAAAGCTAAGAATAAAATAGATGCACCTACTAAAACATTACTAAAACCGAACGGCATAAAATTGCTCCAGTTAGTAGCATCGAAATGTGGAGCAGCAGCAAGTATAAAGACAAATATTGCAGCCATTTTTACAAAAACTAAAATTGCATTTAGTCGCTTACTGTCTTTAGTACCTAAATATAAAATAAACCCAATAAATACTGAAATTAAAAATGCCGGTAGATTTACTATCCCCCCGTTTGTCGGTACTGTAGTTAGCTCTTTCGGTAAATTAATTCCACCAGCCGCAAGTATTCCCTGTACGTAACCGGACCAACCAGTAGCTACTATTCCCGCAGCAACACCAAGTTCTAATATTATAACACTACCGATCATCCAGGCGAATACTTCGCCAAATGCTACATAGGAATAAGTATAAATACTTCCAGAAGTTGGAAGCATTGCGGCAAGTTCAGTATAAACAAGTGCTACGAAAATACAGGTGATACCTGCAATCGCATAAGATAGCATTACTGCAGGTCCTGAGTATTTAGCAGCAATTATACCGGTAACGACAAATACACCGGTACCAATCATTGCACCAAGACCTAGTAATATTAAATCGAACGCTCCAAGCGTCTTGCTAAGACCGCTTGAGCTACCTATCTCCTTTACAGATTCAAAACTTTTCTTCTTTAAAAAACTCATTAGTTTCTCCGTATTGTTTTATTATATAATTATCAGTTTGATGTCATTCCTACGTAGGCGGGAATCCAGTTCTTTTCGGTGTCATCCTGTGACTTGATCACGGGGTAAAAATGATATCCCTAGTAATCCAGCCACCGCCAAGTACTCTCTCGCCGGCATAAATAACGCATGCTTGCCCAGGGGCAACGGCTTTTTCTTCGGATAAAAATTTTACTTTTATTTTATCGTCACCGAGTTTACTTATTTCGGCTAAACAAGGCGGTCTTGTTGAGCGAATTTTAACGGCTACTTCTAGCTTCTTGTTATCTTTAATCTCATCTGCAAGCCAATTCATGTCTTTAATTATAAATTCCTGCACGTTTAATGCGGATTCCGGTCCTACATATACTGTATTATTATTAGGATCAATCTTTATCACGTATAAAGGCTCATTATAAGCTACACCAAGCCCTCGACGTTGCCCTATAGTATAACTAATTATACCGCTATGCTCTCCTAGCTCAAATCCGTTTACGTGAATAATCTTACCGCTTTCGCTGCTACCCGGGCGTATTTTATTTATTACACTCTTATAATTTCTGTCAGGTACAAAACAAATATCTTGGCTGTCAGGCTTATCCGCTACCTCAAGCCCGAATTTACTAGCAAGCTTTCGTGTTTCATCCTTAGTAAGCCCCCCTAGAGGGAAACTTAAATATTTTAATTGCTCTTTAGTTGTTGTAAACAAAAAATAACTCTGATCTTTTACCGGATCAAGCCCTGTATGTAATTCCGCTCCGTTATCACCGTTTATTTTTCGTACGTAATGACCGGTAGCAAGCTGAGCTGCTCCAAGCTCTTTAGCCGTTTTAATTAGATCCCTGAACTTTACCAATTTATTACATTGCACGCACGGAAGCGGTGTTTCACCTTGTAAATAACTATCGACAAAATTATCTATTACTGACTCTTTAAATTTGCTCTCATAATCAAGTACATAATGAGGAATACCCAGCTTATTCGCTACCATTTTAGCATCGTAAATATCCTGACCGGCACAACAGACATTTTTTTTGCCTACTGCCATACCGTGATCATATAGCTGCAAGGTAATACCTATTATGTTATATCCTTGTTCATGCAGCATTGCTGCAACTACCGAACTATCAACACCGCCGGACATTGCAACAACTATGGTAGACTGCTTATCCCCTAAATTAATCATAAGAACCTAAAATAAACAGCAAATTATACTAGATTTATAATTAAATTACAACACTATCTTTTTATATATCAAAATGCTACAATTAGCATTGTCTAACAATTATCGATTTCGTCATTGCGAGCATTTGCTCGGAGCGTGGCAATCCAGCAAAAAAATAAAAAAAATGCTCATTTATAGCATTTTTAACTGACGTAGCCTAAAGAATTAAAAAATTATATGTTATTTAAAACATTATACAAAACAGTTGTTACATTAATACTAATTTATTTCATACTGATTATTTTAGAATATGCACGGCAAGGTTTTATTAATGACTTATCACTACAAAAAGTAGATTTATCTATTCAGAATTCTATAAAAGAACCTATTTATTTGGTTTCTTATGCTGATGGCCCTGAATATGTTTATCATAATCAGAATGCAACAAATCATTATGCAATTAATAAAGGTATAGATTTCATATTTAACTATAAGAAAAAACACCTTAACCAAGTATTTATAGAAAAAAACCAAGAAATTTTTAATGAACCTGCAGGAGCAGGTTTATGGCTATGGAAGCCTTATATTATACTTGAAACAATGAAAAATGCACCGGAAGGAGCTATTATAGTATATTTAGATTCAGCGTTTGTTATTAAAAAGCATATCAGTAATTTAACAAATCTTTTAGGCGATAATGATGTATTACTGGTACATGATCGCAATCGTAAAAACGGTAGTTTTGTTAAAGGTGAAACTTTTGCTTTAATGGATTGTCTTACTGACGAATGCAGAAATGCCGATCACATTTGGAGTGCCGTTATTATTGTGCGTAATACCGCGCTTTCTCGTTCTTTTATTGAAAAATGGCTAAAAAGTTGCGAAGATATTAGAATTCTTTCAGGTAAAAATTATAATATTTACCCTAATTATGATGAATATAAATGGCATCATCCCGATCAATCAGTACTTAGCCTTATATATCACAAAAATCCACAATCGGTTAAAGTAATAGAGTATGAAGAAACTGTGCCTTTTTTATCTTGGTTTCACCGTAAATATTCAAATAGCTCACCATTAAAGCCTTGGTATAGCGTATATGGTATAGAACCTATAATTAATTTTAATACTAACGGCAAAGTTTTACCTTCTACCGCTCTTATAAATACTCCGCCGGTTGTTAGACTTCGTAAATGGGTTATCGAGAATGTTGGATTATAAAGACTGTGGATAGAGAACCATCTATAGTCCAAGATTTATCCTAAAATTTCAACATCATTATCATAATTTAGCCAATAATTCAGCATATCAGAAATAGTTGAAACATCATTATTACTTATTTGTGATTCCAATAAAATTTTAGGAATCCAATTCCATTGTTTTGTTATATTCTTCGGTATTTTTTGTATATTGCTATAACCTAAGCTATAACGGCTATCTTTAGAATAAGCAATATACGGGCATATAGCTAGACCATAGTAAATAGGTACATACTATGCTAATATATATGTTATAAATAATAATAAATAAGTTATGGCAAGCAGTTACAGTTACGATTTAAGAATGAAACTATTCAAAGCTCTAGATGATGTGCTCTCAAT
>JAPYLE010000015.1 GCA_027293795.1 Rickettsia endosymbiont of Ixodes persulcatus | reverse complement strand
CCCAATTTTGTTGATATAAAGTAATTTTTTTATTTATCCTTCTTTTGTTCATATCGAGCCAAGCAAATACGGCAAGACAAATATGATTTCTCTGAGCTCGGCCTGTGCGTGCCTGACAGCGTTCAATACCACATGTTTGTATTTCTTCATATTGTACTGGTGATAGATAGTCATTAGAAGAATGCATTCTTATACGGTTATAAAATACCTCTATATATTCAAATATGGTATGTTTTGCTTTTATATCTCCTGTTTCCCATTTAAGAGTTTTCCATCTATATATAGTGTTACGACCTATATTGAATATTTTACATGCTTTAACAATTGAGAGCACATCATCTAGAGCTTTGAATAGTTTCATTCTTAAATCGTAACTGTAATTGCTTGCCATAACTTATTTATTATTATTTATAACATATATATTAGCATAGTATGTACCTATTTACTATGGTCTAGCTATGTTATGGAGTATAGAAGATCAAACTATTTTTGCAGGGATTATTAGTTTTTACTTTGGTCAGCGTACTTTCAGCAAATTATGGAAGTATAAGACTTGAATTTTAAATAGATAATTTTATATATTTAAATATATAACTAACAAAATTAAAGGTGGTTTTATGTTAAAGAGTGTAAGATTATATATTCCGTCTATAGCAGCTATTATTTTATCTAGTAATATTGCAATGGCTAATAAGAATTATGATGCCGGTCATGTGACACCTTTGCGTCAAGTAGCAGATTTAATAGATAATCAAATTACAAATATTGATAATTTATTTAAAAATAGATTGCCGTTGTATGAATCTAATAGCATAAAAAGTAATTTTATTACTAAAGACAAGCAGTATATTATTGTTATGGAAGTACCTGGATTTGATAAAAGTCAAATTAAGGTTAAAGTAAACGGCAATAAATTATTTATTATAGGGAGTATAGAAGAAAAAAATAAAGCTGATGATTCAGATAATTATATGAATAAAAATTTTAATTATGTAATATCATTATATGAAGATGTAGATCAAACAAATATCTCTTCAAGCCTTAAGAATGGAATACTTACTATTATTCTACCTCGCACTGAGGTTAAAGAACAAGACGCAAGAGAGATACCGATTAATTAGTATTGTAAGCTGTATTTCTGGATACCGTGGCTTGACCACGGTATGACGCTAGGTACGTTTTTCAATCCACGCAATAAAGCCTAGCGAGAATGACATAGAGTAAAACATATAAATAATTTATCTCTTACTACCGGCGTTTATAGCAAGGCTTGCGGAAACAAATTCTTCAAGGTTACCATCAAGCACTCCTCTAGTGTCGGAAGTTTCATAATCGGTACGTAAATCTTTCACCATTTGATACGGTTGCAGGACATATGACCTAATTTGGTGTCCCCAGCTATTATCGGTTTTAGCTGCATTCTGCTCGTTCACGCTGTCTGTGCGTTTCTGCATTTCAAGCTCATAGAGTTTAGCTTGAAGCATTTTCATAGCTTGAGCTTTATTCTTATGCTGTGATCTATCGCTTTGGCATTGTGTTACCGTTCCTGTCGGTATATGGGTGATACGTACGGCAGAATCTGTAGTGTTAACGTGCTGCCCGCCGGCTCCTGATGCTCTGAAAGTATCAATTCTTAAATCTTTATCCTCAATAGTAATTGCTATATTATCATCAATTTCGGGATATACCCAGCTATTTGCAAAACTGGTCATTCTTTTACCTGCCGCATTAAACGGGGAAATACGCACCAGCCTATGAACTCCTGCTTCGGTTTTAAACCATCCGTAAGCCCGTTTACCTATTATCCTAATCGTGCATGATTTAATGCCTGCTTCTTCACCGTTAATCATATTGATTATTTCAGTTTTAAAGCCTAATCTTTCGGCAAAACGCAAATACATACGCATCATGATAGATGCCCAGTCATGGCTTTCAGTTCCTCCTGCTCCGGCATTAATCTCCAAAAAGCAATTATTACCATCTGCTTCACCTGAAAATAAACATTCCGTTTCAAATTTAGCAGCAATTATGCTTAAATTTTTAAGATCTTGTTCAACTTGTGAAAGTGTTTCTAAGTCGTTTTCGGTTTCAGCTAGTTCTTCAAGTTCTAAGGTATCTTTTAAATTAGATTTGAGTTTATTAAAAGCATTTAGTTTTTCTTCTAAAGCACTTTTCTCTCGAAGTAATGTTTGTGCGTTAACCTGATCACTCCATAAATCAGGGTTTATTGTTAGTTCTTCTAATTCTTTTAATCGTTTAGTCGAAGTTTCAACATCAAAGAGACCTCTCAAGTAATTCTAAAGATTGCTCAATTTTTTTTACATAATTTTCTATTTCAGCTCGCATTATTTTTTCCTGTTATAAATTTTGATTTTGTTATATATTATCGTGATTGTTTGGGGTGTGTTTATGTCATTCCCGCGTAGGCATTGTTGCGTGGATTGAAAAACGCATTCGCTGTCATACCGTGGCTTGAACACGGTATCCAAAAAAAATTAAAGAAGACTGGATCCTGCGATCAAGTCGTGGGATGAAAGGGGTGGAATTGATCTACGCAACAACGCCTACGCGGGAATGACAAAGGTGATAACCCCAATAAACAAATGCAAATTATATCACAATAATTATGAATAATCAAAAATATATAAGGAACTTCTCAATAATTGCTCATATCGATCACGGTAAATCTACGTTAGCCGATAGGTTAATTGAACATTGCGGCGGGCTTCAGGCTAGAGAAATGAGCCAACAAGTGCTAGATTCGATGGATATCGAAAAAGAACGAGGTATAACTATTAAGGCACAAACAGTAAAGCTTGTATATAAGGCTAAAGACGGCAATGCTTACTATTTGAATCTAATGGATACACCGGGACATGTCGATTTTGCTTATGAAGTTAGTAGGTCTTTAGCCGCTTGTGAAGGCTCGTTATTGATAGTTGATAGTACGCAAGGAGTAGAGGCACAAACGCTTGCAAACGTTTACCAAGCAATCGAGAATAATCACGAAATAGTACCGGTGCTTAATAAGATTGATTTACCCGCTTCCGAACCTGAGCAGGTTAAGCAGCAAATAGAGGATATAATCGGAATTGATGCAAGCGAGGCTGTGCTAATTTCTGCTAAAAGCGGTATAGGAATTGATCTAGTTTTAGAAGCGATAGTAAATAAATTACCTCCGCCAAAAGAAAGTAGTTCTGATATTTTGAAAGCTTTGCTTGTTGATAGTTGGTATGATCCATATCTTGGCGTGGTTATTTTAGTACGTATTATTGACGGGGCTTTGCGTAAGAATATGCGTATTAAAATGATGGCTACAAACTCAGTTTATACAGTTGAGAATGTTGGATATTTTACTCCGAAAAAACATATTACGGATGTTTTATATGCAGGGGAGATCGGCTTCTTTACTGCTTCTATAAAGCAGGTAGCGGATTGTAAAGTCGGGGATACTATAACTGATGAGAAAAAGCCTTACAAGCAAGCGTTGCCTGGCTTTAAACCAAATTTACCTGTAGTGTTTTGCGGTTTTTATCCGACAGATAGTTCAGAGTTTGAGCATCTAAAGGATTCGCTTGCTAAATTGCGCCTTAATGATGCCAGCTTTGAATATGAAATGGAAAGCTCCTCAGCACTCGGAGTGGGCTTTAGGTGCGGCTTTTTAGGGTTACTACATTTAGAGATAATTCAGGAACGTTTAAGTAGGGAGTTTGATTTAGATTTAATTACTACCGCACCAAGTGTGGTATATAAAATTTATATGCGGGATGGTGAGAGCTTGGAAATTCATAACCCCGCAGATTTACCTGATTTGCAAAAAATCGAGTCAATGGAAGAGCCATGGATTAAGGCAACTATAATGGTACCTGATGAGTTTTTAGGTGCAGTATTATTGCTTTGTACTGAAAAAAGGGGAGTGCAGCTAGATCATAGCTACATAGCAAACAGGGCTAGAATAGTTTATAAATTACCGTTAAATGAGATAGTTTACGATTTTTACGATCGTTTAAAAAGCTGCTCTAAAGGTTATGCAAGTTTTGAATGGCAAATGGATGTTTATGAACCCTCCAAGCTTGTTAAACTTGGAATTTTGGTTAACGGTGAGGCGGTTGATGCGTTATCGACAATCGTACATTGCTCTCGTGCCGCGCAGAGGGGTAGGGCGTTATGTGTAAGGTTAAAGGACTTGATACCAAGACAGCAAATCGATATAGCAATTCAAGCAAGTATAGGTAGCCGTATTATTGCCCGTGAGACTATTAAAGCCCTGCGTAAAGACGTATTATCTAAATGTTACGGCGGTGATATAACCCGTAAGCGTAAGCTTCTTGAGAAGCAAAAAGCAGGTAAAAAGAGAATGAGACAGTACGGCAATATCGAAATCCCGCAATCTGCCTTTATTGCTGCTTTAAAAATAGGTGATGAGTAATTTTTTATCGCTTGATCTGTATTAATTTTTTTTATTTTATATAAAGAAAACGCTAGACGTTATAGAAAAGATTTGTTATAAGCAGTTATCTAAAATTATTCCTCGGTAGCTCAGTGGTAGAGCAAACGGCTGTTAACCGTTCGGTCGCTGGTTCGAATCCGGCCCGGGGAGCCATTCCGTACAGTTGACTACTTTTTCAAGTTCATTGAATGGGAAAGCCAAATTTAAAAATTTCCTTTTTTTGGCAATTGTCGAACCTTTAAAAGTTTCATACGCATTTGTCGTTACATTTATAAAATCTAGAAGTTTTTTAGATAACTTGTCATCTACTACGTCATAATTTTTAATTAACTCGTTTGATTCGTATTGACGTTCTTTTAATTGTGTTTCCTTACGCAAAAATATAGCTAGTTGCTCTAAAACGCTTAAATATAGGAAAATGTTTAAAAAATATAGGTATTGCTGAAGATATATCAGGTCTAAGTAACATGGTAAGAATTTGGATTATAAAAATCTCAGTTACAGAACTTGCGTGGTTCAATAAGTATGGGCTGGTTAAGCTAAAAATAAAGTACATGTATAATTGCACTTTAAGAACTTTCAACGGATATATTTTATAATTTAAATAAGTTAAAAATGTTAGTCCTAGTAAATAAACCATTGAAACATAAAAATTTTGTCTTATAACATCTGCAGCACTATATTCAAAGTGAGTTTTTAAAATGTTATCGCACAAAATATAAGCTATGTAAAAACATACAGGCCATATGCATTGTATCAAGAATAAAGATAAAATGGTTTTTTTGTTAGTTTTCATTTTTATATTATTTTGAAGTAATTTTTTATCTAATTTAACTTTCTCTAAAATTTTTTGTAGTTGAAGTTTTGCATCGGCAAATCCTGGTATTTCTCGTAGTCTAGTTCTAGCAGATGATCCGATAAACGCTATTCCTGCACCAAACCAAAAAGCAATACGCCAATTAAAATCAAAAGAAATAACCAAACAAGCTATTCCTAAAGTAACTGCAGAACCAACGCTCGCAAAAATTGATATCAAAGTAACAGCAGGGTATTGTATTTGGGGATTAAGCTTTTTCGTAAGATAACAATTCCGCTCCCACTATTCCCCCCATAGATGACATGCCTTGGGCTATTTGGCATAATGTAACTATCCATGAAGCAGTGACTCCTATTTAAGCATATGGAGGTAAAATAGCAATTGTAATACAAGAGACATTAGTAGGGCAGTCAAAATAATCCCAGGCTTTTTCTACCTATATTATCACCTATCCAACCAATAATTATAGCTCCTATAGGTCTAAAAATAAAAGTTGAACATAAAGCAAAAGAAGTTATAAGAAAATCAGAAAAAGAATTATTAGGAGAGAAAAATAATTCACTTAATAAAATTGCTAAATGAATATATAACATCAAATCGAAGTATTCTAAAAACGTTCCTATACATAAAAAAAGCTATACTTTCTTTATCCTCTCTTGTTAAGCTTCTTTGATCCTTTCAGGAGTTTTGCACTTAGCAAAATTGCGTATCAGCTAGAAGCCATCTAATGTTGTTCTGAATTGATGTTTTTATAACTTCCCAATTTTGTTGATATAAAGTAATTTTTTTATTTATCCTTCTTTTGTTCATATCGAGCC
>JAPYLE010000014.1 GCA_027293795.1 Rickettsia endosymbiont of Ixodes persulcatus | reverse complement strand
TACTAGTTTTTTTACAGCCATTTTTGGAGCCACTGGGGTTACAAGGCTTTCGATGCGTTACTATAATTTCGCCCTCCCTCTCTGGTTTATAATTACAGCTTCTCAGTTATCTTTCCGCCCAACCCACAACACATTTAAATGGAGGAGTATAGTTGCTTTCCCTATCGGAATAGCCAGTTTGTATGCTATCTATACCTATATGCTTCCCTACGCACCCAACTCAGTTGACGCACCAGAACTACGTGGTTTTCTCATTAACCCAAAGTTATTTTACACACTTAGCGGAATAAGCTTATTTTCCCTTGCATTATGGAGTTATATACCCCATATCGGAGCCAAGCTTTTTTTCTATCTATTTATGCCTCTTACTGTTGTATCTTCAACTTTTTATGTTAATAAAGATATCTGGATACTAAAACATATTCCGGATGTTTATGATAAGGCAGGAATCATAGCAAGAAAGTATCTATCCAATGACGAGCTTTCAAACTTAGTGGTTGTTAGCTCAGATATTAGCGGATTGTACAGAACTCTATTTTACATTGATAACGCAAAAGCCTATTTTCAATTAATTCCTAAAGATACGGCTTATGATTTATCTAGCCTTGCAGATAAAAAAAAATGGGTCTTACTTATCGGAGATTATACACTGCCTAAAGACATATTTTTTCAGATACCTCTGAATGGCTTCACGCTTGCACATGTAAAAAAAAACATAAGCATGGACTTTAGAAAATCAGAATGGCCTAATGTTATATTACGTACACAAGGACTATATCCAGCAGAATCATGGGGAACCTGGTCAACTAAAACTGTAACCCTCGAGTTTGTCAACCCACTTCCAGAAAAATTTAACCTTTACCTGCTCGCTAATACTTTGGGTCAAAATGTAGGAAAAGAATTTATAGCATACGTTGGCGATTATTCTATTAAATTTACATTATCAGGCTCACCTGAGGAAAGGGTACTTACCTTAGTCAATCCAGGAAAAATGAAACTCATAAGAATCGAAGCACCCACACTCATTTCGCCAAAAGAATTAGGAATAAATGATGATGCGCGAACTTTAGGTATTGCTTTAAAAAAATTAAGCATTGTTCCTCTTTAAGGTTTTTATTTTTTAACTAAATAGCTATAAATTTTTCCCAACCTTTTCTTTGTAAGGATACTGTATGCCTAAAAAAGCATTAATCACAGGAATTACTGGTCAAGACGGTGCCTATCTTGCGGAATTTTTACTCCAAAAAAATTACGAAGTTTATGGCCTAGTAGCACGACGCACAAGTGATAGTCTCTGGCGTTTACGGGAATTAAATATTCAAGCTTCTGTTAAATTAATCAATGGCGATATGCTAGACCCAGCTTCTTTAATTCGCGCTATGGAATTATCAGAAGCAGATGAAGTTTATAACCTTGCAGCACAAAGTTTTGTAGGAACTTCTTGGGAACAACCTAGTTTAACAGGACACGTTACCGCCTTAGGAGTAACCCATCTATTAGAAGCTATTCGCTTAACAAACATTAAAACTAAATTTTATCAAGCATCTAGTAGCGAAATATTCGGCTTAATTCAAGCTAAAAAACAAAATGAGCAAACAGCTTTTTATCCTAGAAGTCCATATGCCGTTGCTAAAGTCTATGCACATTGGATCACCATTAATTATCGTGAAAGCTTTGGTATGCATACCTCTAATGGAATCTTATTCAATCATGAATCTCCATTAAGAGGCATTGAATTTGTTAGTCGAAAAATAAGTCATGCTGTCGCTAATATCAAATTGGGTAAATTAAAAAAATTACATCTAGGTAATATTGACGCTAAGCGCGATTGGGGCTTTGCAGGTGATTATGTGACCGCTATGTGGTTAATGCTCCAAGAAGAGGCCCCAGATGATTATGTAATAGCCACAGGATATAGCTCTAGTGTAAGAGAATTATGCAGATTAGCTTTCAAGCATGTAGGCCTAGATTATAAAAACTATATTATTATCGATCAGAAATTGTTTAGACCCGCTGAAGTAGACGTGCTTTTAGGAAATCCTGAAAAAGCATATATAAAATTAGGTTGGAAAGCAAAAACAAGCTTAGAAGATTTAATTTATAGAATGGTAGAAGCTGATATAAATAGAATAAAAACAATAAAATCTTATAGTGTGGAATAACCTAAAATGCAGAGAGATATGACTATTCGCAATAGGAAAATTATTAATTTTTTTCTATTTACAAGAGATAAAATAAATAAAGGTTTTAATACTTTTCTTATAATAATCAAATATATAATAATTAAGCTTTTTTTATATTTACACAGAGCGTTAAATATAGCCACTTCAGAGAACTTAAAATTAACAATAAAATACAAAATTAATCGCTATTATACAATTTCAAAATTAATAAAGAACCTAAAGTACTGGCTAAAAAAAAATCAGGCGCATAATAATATTTCATTAATAAATATAGTTATTTTTTATTTAATACCTCTACTCTTGGCACCTATTTTAAAAATAATAATAAAGCCTGAATTTAGATTATCCGTTTTACAAGAATTAAAAAAAAATAAAGAAATTAAAGAACAAATTAAACAAATAGCTTACAGATATTTCAAAGAAGCTTCTAATTCCAAGCCACCTGTTCCTCCATTTCAGGAAGCAACAGAATTATCTAAAACAACACAACATATTTATAATGATTTAACCAAAGCAATTATCGTATATCAAAGAGACTATATAAGGAACATATGAGAATTGTTATCGATTTACAAGCCGCACAAAGTGAAAGTCGTTTCCATGGAATTGGACGATATAGTCTCTCTCTCGCAAAAGCACTTGCAAAACATTCGGGTAAACATGAAATAATTTTAACCTTAAATGGTTGTTTTCCTGAATCAATTGAGTTTTTAAGAAATACATTTAAAGATTTAATCCCTTATGAACAAATAAAAATTTTTGAAATACAAGCCCCTGTTGCCGAAGCTAATACTAACAACCGAATCAACATAAATATTTCAAAAAAAATAAGGGAACATTTTTTAAGTAGTTTATCCGCTGACATTATACATGTAAGCAGTTTATTTGAGGGATGGTCAGATGATGCAATAACCTCTATAGGCACACTGGAAACTAATTCACTAACTACAGTGACTTTATATGATCTTATTCCTCTTATAGATAAACAAACCTATCTATCCGATGCTAAAATTAATCGGTTTTACTATAAAAAATTACAGGAATTAAAAAGAGCTTCTCTATTATTAGCAATTTCCAATTCCTCTCGAAAAGAAGCAATTGATTTTTTATCTATTTCTCCTGATCGAATCATTAACTGTAATGCGGGTGTTAACAACCAATTTAAAATAGTAAATATTTCTGCAATAGATCAGCTTGCAATAAAAAATAAGTATAGAATTAAAAAAAAATTTATTTTTTATACAGGTGGGTTTGATCATCGTAAAAACCTAGCAGGCCTTATTGAAGCATTTTCCCTTCTTCCTAAGAAAATAAGAAATCAACATCAATTAATCCTTACCGGAAAATTAAGTAATCCTACTTGTATCAATATAAACTATATAAAAAAAAGATTTAAAATAAAAGAAGACGAAATTATTACGACAGGATATATTGCTGACAAAGAATTAGTATGCTTATACAATTTATGTAGCTTATTTGTATATCCTTCACTTCACGAAGGCTTTGGCTTACCGGTGCTAGAGGCAATGGCTTGCGGGGCAGCAACCATCTGCTCAGACACAACCAGCCTACCAGAAATCGCTGGAAATAAAAATTCCTTATTTAACCCAAAAAAACCCAGCAATATCACAAAAAAAATTCTTGAAGTACTAACAAATCCCTATTATCAACAATCTCTAAAAGAACATGGAAAACAACACGCAAAAAAGTTTACCTGGGAAGCTACTGCTAAAAAAGTTTTAACTAGTTATGAATCGCTACAAGAAACTACTAAGCTAGCTAAAAACAAATTTAAAGCTTCATCGTACTCTCCAAAGAAACTAGCCTTTGTATCCCCGCTTCCTCCTCAAAAAACAGGTGTGTCTGAGTATAGCCGTCAGTTATTGCCTGAGTTAGGACGTTTTTATAAAATAGTTATTATTTGTGAAGAAGATTTTGTAGAAGACACATGGATAACTGAAAATTTTACTATTCGAGATAAGGATTGGTTTTTAAAACATGCTTTCTTTTTTGATATTATCTTATATAATTTTGGGAATTCGCCTTTTCATTATTACATGTTTAAACTATTAGATAATCATCCAGGAATCGTAGTTTTGCATGATTTTTTCTTAAATGGAGGATTACATTGTGCAGATATTTTGCTTTCTACTGAAAAAAATGTTTTTTATCGTGCCCTCTATGAATCACATGGATTTTCCTCATGGATTTATGACTTAAACAAAGAGAGAGCTGACACGTTACAGTATTATCCATGCAATTTACAGGTATTAAAACGGGCTAAAGGAATTATTGTACATTCTCAATATGCAATTAACTTAGCTAAAAAATGGTATAACCTAAATACTGGCGTTTACCTTCAAAAAATACCACTACTACGATTAAACATAGCTACTATTGATAGAGAAACTGCTCGAAAAGCGCTACAGTTATCGGAAAATGATTTTTTAATATGTTCTTTTGGATTCATTTCACCCTATAAACTAAATAAACAGATACTTTCAGGCTTCTTAAATTCAGATGTATATAAAGATACTAATGCTAATTTAGTTTTTGTAGGGGAGAACCATATTGGCGACTATGGAAAAGATTTAATAAATGAAGTTAATAAAATAAAAAGAGTACGTATTACTAATTTTCTTCCATTAGAATTATTTCAAATATATCTAGCAGCAACCGATATTGCCATTCAATTACGATATAAATCTCAGGGTGAAACTTCCGCTTGTATTATTAGTTGTTTAGCCCATGGGATTCCTACAATTATCAATGCATATGGAAGCGCTGCTGAATTTCCAAGCGATATAACAGTAAAACTCAAAGCAAATTTCACTAGCAAAGAGTTAGAAGAAGCAATTAATTATTTATATAATAATCCGCACGTTCGCTATAACCTTTCAAAAAAATCGCTAGAATATATTAACAAAAAACATCACTCGACAATAGTTGGTGAAGAATACAAAAATATAATTGAATATTTTATTCAACATAATCCTAACTCTAGAGAAAACTATCTAATTCTAGACTTAGCCAAAAATAATTATTCAGAATTAAGTCAGACTGATATAATAAGAACTTCTTCTATAATAGCTGCTAATCGCCAACCTATTGGATTAAAGCAGCTATTTATAGATATTTCTATGCTCGCACACTGTGACGAGAAAACAGGTATTCAACGTGTAGTACGAAGTATATTAATTACACTGCTAAATTATCCTCCAGAAAACTTTCGTATTGAACCTATTTATGGGAATAATAAAGGTCAATATTTTTATGCCAGGAGTTTTACTACTAATCTTTTAGGAATAAAAGAAAATATACTTCATGATACTTTGATAGAAACGTATGTTGGAGATATTTTCTTAGGTTTAGACCTTTGTCCAAATGCTGCTGTGCGATCTAAACCTACTTTTGAGCGTTGGCATAGCAAGGGAATTAAACTTTATTTTGTTCTATATGACCTTATTCCTATTTTACAATCTGCTTTTTTTCCTCCTCAAACAAAGCCCACTTTCCTTGCCTGGTTACAAGCTGTCTCCGAACAAGCGGATGGGATTCTATGTATTTCTAAATCTGTTATGAAAGAACTTATAGCATGGTTAAATAGCAGTTCAATCAGCCGCGTCAATAGGCTAAAAATAGATTTTTTTTATTTAGGAACAGATATGGCAACTACCCAAAACTCTAGAAAAATAGATGAAAACTTAATCCAAACTATGAAATCGCAAATGACATTCTGTTTAATAGGAAGAATTGAACCAAGAAAAGGACATCTTCAAGTGCTTAAAGCTTTTGGTCAGTTGTGGTCAAAAGGATTCGATATCAATTTAGTAATTGCAGGATCACAGGGATGGATGGCAGAAGAAATAATAGAAAGTATATTGAACCATTCTGAATATAAAAAAAAATTATTCTGGCTCAATAATGTCAGCGATGAAATGCTTAAAGAAATCTATCAGAATTCTGTAGCGTTAGTTTTAGCTTCAGAAGCTGAAGGTTTTGGGTTACCATTAATAGAGTCTGCTCAAAATGGATTAAGTATTATTGCTAGGGATATTCCTGTTTTTAGAGAAATTTCTGGAAATCACGCATTTTATTTTAATGGTCTAGAGCCTTTTGACTTAGCTCAAGCTATTGAAAAGTGGATTATTCTACATTCAAAAGGAGAGGACCCCAAAGTAGACGATATGAAGTGGTTAACCTGGAGAGAAAGCTCTCAACGATTGGTGGATCTTTTGTTAAAAGATAACTGGTCAAACTGTTATACCCCGGCTCTTTACCAACCACATCTTTTTGGGAAAATTTTATGAAGCGAAACCTCTTCATCAATTCCAAAAGCTACTCTATTATAGGAGATACACAATATTTAATCTCTCGGGAAAAACACCTTGAACCAATAATAATCCTTATTTTTAAAAGTTTTTACCACGGTAATGTATTAATGCAAGGCTTTGATAAGGAAAAAGTCATTGAAATCTTTAATTCTATAAATTAAAAAAGCAACACTATTGTTTATAACATATAAACAATATAAATATATTGTTTAACTATAATTTTTTTCAAAAACCTTTTGATTGGAATAAAAAATTATGTCATTTTCATCTCCTTTCTTTATTTTCTTTTTCTTACCGCTAATTTTATTTTTATTTTTTTCAGTAAAAGAAAATAAAGATTATATATTATTAGCAGGAAGTCTTTGTTTTTATTTATGGAGCGAACCTATCTTTTGCTTAATCACTATTGCCTCTTCTTTAGTTGATCATTGTCTTTGCAATCTCATTTATATCGCTAATAGCAAAAAAAAATTAGTTAAATTTTATCTAGCAATAGGAGTAATCACTAATTTATCGATTTTATTCTATTATAAATACACAATTTTCTTCATTAGCAATCTAATTCATTGGTTACCTCGCATTCATTCTACTACAAAATTTTTAGACATTATCTTGCCTATCGGAATTTCTTTCATTACTTTTGAGAAAATCACCTATCTTGTAGATGTCTATCGAGGTATTGGAAAACCAGCCTCTAATCTAGTTAAATACTTAAATTATGTTTTTTTATTCCCTAAACTTTTAGCAGGGCCTATTATTAAATACCATGAAATTGAAGAACAATTAAATAAAAGATTACATTTATTTGAGGATATAGCCGAAGGGTTTAAAAGGTTTATCCTTGGTTTAATTAAAAAAGTATTAATAGCTGATACTTGCGCTGAAATTGTTAATCAAATATTTTCGCTTCCTGCCAATCAACTTGGTATTTACTATGCATGGCTTGGATTGTTTAGTTTTGCGTTACAAATTTATTTTGATTTTTCAGCATATTCAGATATGGCATTGGGTATTGCCCGTATGTTTGGATTTCAGCTAAAAGAAAATTTTAATATGCCCTACCTTTCCTCTAGCTTTACAGAATTTTGGCGACGTTGGCACATATCTCTCTCAACCTGGGTTAGAGATTACCTCTATATACCTTTAGGAGGAAACCGGACTAGTACCAAAAGAAACTATTTTAATTTATGGATATGCTTCTTACTCGTGGGGCTTTGGCATGGAGCTAATTGGAAATTTATTATCTGGGGTATTTATAATGGAATATTTTTATGTATAGATAAATTATTTTGGCTAAAATTAAGTAAAAAACTTCCTAATTTTATCGCAGTTTTCATAATTTTTTTATGCATCATGATGGGCTTTGTTATTTTTAGGTCAGATACTCTCACGCAAGCACAATACTATATAAAAACTCTAATGGGTATTACAACTACAACCAGTTCTCATTATATAGAGATAACCCCAAATATTATTACTGCTATTATAGTGGGAACACTACTTTCATTTACACCACTACTGCCTGGCTATTTTCGCTTAAGTACTTATTATTTTAATTGGAAATGGCGCCCATTAATCAATAACTGTATTTTTAGTGTGTTCGGATTTTTTTCAATATTTAAAACAATAGCGATTAGCTTTCAGCCATTCCTTTATTTTAGATTTTAATTAACCGGAACTCATCAATGAAAAATATTTTTTTTCGCTATAATTTTTTACTTTTTTTACTTTTATTACTTTTTTCCCCCATAACTATTTTATTACTTAATAAATTATTTTATTTAAAACTAGGCCTACAGTCTAGTAAGTTATCAGGTGTAGTAAAAACTATTGAAAAACCTGATTTCGGTATAAAAAATTTTACATCACATACTTTACAAAAATATTATGAACAATATTTTATAGATAACTTACCAATACGCGCAATTTTTATTAGATTAAATAACCAAATTTATTATTCATTATTTAAAAAATCCTATAATAATCAAATAATTGTAGGGGAAAATGGTCAATTATTTGAATTGGCTTATATATATAATTATTGCTCATTAGATGGACCCCCTTTTGACAAACAATTCTTAATAAATTGGGCCAATAAAATTAGAATTTTAAATGATTATTTTATAAATAAAGGTAGAAAATTTATTTATATAATTACTCCTTCAAAAGCAGAATATTTAGCAGAAGCTATTCCTAAACGTTTTCATTGTAACCCACATGGTATCAGCCCTCACATTAAATTTTTGGAAGAGCTTCTAAGAAAAAATGGAATACCCTATATAAGTGGGCCTCGCCTAATGCTCGAAGCTACAAATAAATATAAAACGAGTATGTTTCCTAAAGGGGGAACACACTGGAATTATTTAGCGGGTGGAATCGCTGCTAATGAAATTATAAAAAAAATTAATCAATTAGGCCCTCCTTCTCTTAACCCGCTACTATTTGATTATCAATTAAGTAAAACTCCTGAGGGTACTGATTCAGATCTACTTGCCCTACTCAATCTCTTTAAGCCAAATAAAAATTATTTTGTGCCCATATTAAATTTCAAACCTACACCGGCAATAAATCCAGCTCCCACTTTAGCAATCATTGGGGATAGCTTTTCTCATCAATATCTTGATGCCTTCATAAAAGGAGATAGTTTTTCAAAAATATATTTTTATCAATATTTTCGGTATAAGTTTGAACATGATAAAAACAATATACTTTCAGTAAAAAATGTTGATATGGCATCAGAGTCCATACCCACCTTGAATACAATTTTGTTGTCAGACATTGTTATTCTAGAAGAAAATACACTCAATATTATGTCCTCTCATGGCATCATACTTTATGATTTAATGGATAAACTTGTTCTAAACAATAAAAATAATGTTGCAGCAAGCTAAATACCCTATTGCCTTATCTATCACCTACATCAATCCATAAAATTTTTTCATCAAAAGGGTATCAAGAAAGTTTAAGGTTATTTTTAGGATATATTAGGAGTTTTCTACCGCCACAAATTACCGTTCGTTCAGGTTTCCCATTAATATTTTCAATTAACATTTCATCTAACTTCCATCCTGAAATATAACCGATATCAACTACTGCAAAACTATAAGAATTTTTAAATTTTTTACTATTCATGGAAAAATGAAACTTTTTTAAGTCCGAAAAAACAGGCACTACTTGCAAATTTTCTTTACTCAACATAGAAATAAGGTTTGCATCCCAGTACTGAGAAATCCCAGTATGACCATAATCATGTAAAGCTTGATCGATACACAAAATATCTGCCGGGTAGTAGCTTAATTTAATACTAAATCCAGGCTTATTCAGCAATACCCTCATACTTAATAATATATATAGCGGCACTAAAAAAATACACAACCATACCAGAGAAGTATTAATAAACTTAAAATTTCTAAAAATTGCAAATAAATAAAAAATGGTTAGAAATGGCAAGTAAAATGCAGGTAACATATATCTACTTAATACAAAAACTGTTGGTCCTACTAAACATATCGATAGAACAGAAAAACAAAAACTAAACAAAATAAAATAACTTAAGAAAATTAATGTTTTATCTAATGTAGAAGTTTTTCTGAAAAAAAATAAATAACTAAAAGCAATCAAAAAGGTCCCCGTATAAAATATTATAAATAATATAGAGCTAAATAAATTAAGTTCGTTTTTAAATACATGTGTTATTTGAATATATTGCGCATACATTCGTGAAAAAGTTACTGTTTTAATAGAGAATATACTTAAGTAACTTGAAAAAACATCTACGGGAACCACGTGCTTAGTTAACAATATTCCTGCTAGAGAGGCTACAAATGGTAAAAAAGCATAATAGGATATATCTTTAAATTTTAAATATCCTTTAAAATAAAAAATTAAATACGAAAATAAAACTGCTGAGGAAAATTGTATAAAAAATAATAAATCTGATAGGCCAGCAAGAAAACTTATAATAACTCCAATAAATAAATATTTTTTATGTATGAACTTAGCTTCACTACTAATAATTTTTAATTGTATACCTACTAAAAAAATACCTACGATAACTTGCCCTGTGTGTGCTCCAGGCAACAGAATACATTGAAAATATGGAGTTATATATTTAAAGTTCAGGAGATAAAACGCACTGAATGAGGCTAAAGAAAAAAGGACAGCGTTTGTTTTTTGAAAAAACTGGCAGTATATATATTTTACTGATAGGTATAAGAGCATCAGCTGCAAGCATAAACATATCAGAAATTGAATATAGATATCTTTAGTTAATAAAAATCCAGGTAGAAAAATTAGCGCGTCAGGAAAAAAATGCGGTGCCGGTGACAAGCTCCAATCTTTATAATGGCCATTATCTAACAGTAAATCTTTAAATATGCTAGGTACCATAAGCTCATCTGAGTTAAAAAACCATGTAATCCATTCCTGGTTTAAATAAAACATGCTAACAAGAACTATGAGCAAACCTAATAATAAAATTTCGATAAAACAAATTGTCGTGTTATTACGCAACATTAAACTAGCTCCATTTATTTAAATTTAAATCCCTCTGCAATATTAACTTTTCTATAAAAAGAATTATTTTCCTAGAATATACCTTGAAAATCCCTTATTTACTGATCCAAAATATTTAACCTGCCCGTTTTCTAATAAAACTACTTTATTACAAAATTTGCGTATAGTTTCATTCGAATGTGAAGCTAAGACTAAAATACTTGATTGGTCAATAAATTCTTTTAGGCGCATCTTTGCTTTTTCTAAAAAATCTGCGTCTCCTACTTCTATGATCTCGTCCATCAATAAAATATCAGGTTGAATACAAGTAGCTACAGCAAAGGCTAAACGTAACTGCATTCCAGAAGAATAGGTACGTACGGGTGCAAATAAATAATCACCCAATTCAGTAAATTCAGCAATCTGAACTAATTTGTCTCGAATTTCCTTACGCGTTAAACCTAATAACAACCCCCTCACCATAATATTCTCATAGCCTGTTGATTCATGATTAATTCCTAACATAACATTCAATAAGGGAGAAATTTTACCCTCGTAGTAAATATGTCCTTGAATTGGCTCATAAATTTTAGCTAATAGACGCAATAAAGTACTTTTTCCAGCACCATTATGACCAATAAGGCCGACACGATCACCATGACTAAATCTAAGCGTAACGTTATCTAATGCTTTAACGACAACGACATTTTCTTTATTTTTTAAAACCCCCCCTGTTGTTAGCCGTAAAAATTGTTTCCTTAGCGAACGTGCACTAAAATTATAAATAGGAAAATCAACGGAAATTGAATCGAGTTGTATGGAAGCCATTCTTGATCCTCTCTATAACCAATAAGCAATTCTAGCGCGATAGCGCGAAAATGCCACAAACGAAATAATAAACCCCAGCAACGTTACGCTTACAGTAAAAAAAATAGTATAATTTGAAGGAAGACTTCCTAATAAAGGATTCCTTAATAGTTCCATAAATTGCGCAAACGGATTAAGCTTAACGATGTACTGATAGCGCTCAGGTAGTACTCGAGGTGACCATATAATAGGCGTTAAAAAAAATATAACTTGTGTCAAACTTATAATTAATTGAACGACGTCTCGGAACCTGGTTCCCAATATAGCCAATATAACACCATACACCACCCCATTTAACCAAATAATTACTAAGCTTAATAATGAAAAAAAAGAGTAAAAATTAATTTTAACCTTAAAAATTAATATAATTGGAATAAGCACAATAATATGGTGAAAAAAAATTATGAAGCACTTGGTAACTGTTCGAAAAACAAACACAGAATAGGGTTGTTTCATCTGTTTGATAAATTGTTCAGAATCAACAAAAATAATTGCACCTTCTGTTAGTAACGATGAAATAAGACTCCAACCTAAAATGCCAGCAGCAAGATAAGGGTAGTATTGAGATAACTCCATTTTAAATAATCGACCATATAACAAACCCATAGTATAGATAGTAATTGCCATACTCAATGTGATCCAAAATGGTCCTAAAGTTGAACGGCGATATCTAAGTTTAACATCTTGCCATGCCAGCAAAAGCCAAATACGCCATTCTTTAATTCCGTCATAAATATCTGTTAAAGCAAGACGATAAATTGAGGGTAAGCAAACTCCACTGAGCATAGTATTCCATTTGAAAATGATCTTTACAAAAACCGGTTTTATATTTGCAACAATATACTGCACTCCGTATAGCGTCAATAGATTACGCTATTCCGTAGGTTAAAAACATATACACTAACTGCGAATGAAATTGCGGATTTTGCACTTTTATTCGCATCCTTGCGCGATGGGGATTTTCAAGGGGAGAATCGCGATTTCTCCTCTTGAATGGCGGGATGAAAGCGTCGCTTTCACCTTGATCGGGTATACTGCCGTCACCTTACTTAAAAAATCGCGTTTTCGGATCCGGGCAGTATATATACCAACATTGCACTTGAAAATGCGACGCTGTATTCTCAAATGCTTTATAAGTACAGTATATATATAATAATTTTATCTTTTTCTATCTATAAGGACATAGAATGAGCCTACCCTTTACATTACCTCCTTTACTTAAAAATGGTCCTCACCCACTTTGGACAGGCAAGGAATTCCAAATTGGAAATGAACAAACCAAAGTATTGCATTATAGTACCAATAATACTGGGTGGAATGATGAATTAACCGACCACCATGAAAATACCGCGGGAGATAAGCATTTTATTGATGTGGCGTCTCGAAATAATACAATCCAGCAATTAAAAACCACATTAAAATGGCCAAAACCAGTCATTTTAGAGCTAGGTTGTTCATCTGGGTTTTTATTGCAAGAAATGTACACGGTATTCCAAAATGCCACACTCATTGGCGCTGATATTGTTTATAATCCACTCTTAAGGCTGGCTGAGCGTTTATCTATTCCACTCTTTCGTTTTGATATACTTCAATGCCCCTTACCAGATAACTGTCTGGATGCCATTACTATGCTCAATGTTCTAGAACACATAGAAGACGATGACACTGCCTTAAATCAAATTTATCGAATCTTAAAGCCCGGCGGAGTTTTGGTTATCGAGGTACCCGCAGGTCCTCATTTATATGATATGCATGATAAAATTTGTATGCATTTTCGACGTTATACCCTTTCGAGTTTGTGTCAATTATTAAAACAGAAAGGATTCACTTTACTTAAACAATCGCATTTAGGTATTTTTATTTATCCCGGATTTTGGCTTACAAAATAAAAAAACAAACGACTTCTTTCTGCACCAGAAGCCACACAGCGCCATCTCATGGAAAAAAGTATTCGCCGTACCGGTAAAAGTAAAATTCTCGCTAAGATTATGGAAATAGAATTGAGGTTAGGGCGATTCGTTTCATACCCTTTCGGAATTCGCTGCTTAGTCACATGCAGTAAATAACACCATCTAATTTATTTTAATAGTGCTATTTTTCAATAAATTGCGGTAAGTCCGCTTTTGGATGCAGACTTTGATGCTGCACGCGTGCCGCTTCAACAAAACTAACAAACAAAGGATGTCCATCACGCGGATTTGATGTAAATTCTGGATGAAATTGACAACCAATAAACCAAGGATGTTTTTTTAATTCAATCATTTCAACTAAATTTCCATCCTCCGAACGGCCAGAAATAATTAACCCTTGCTCTTCCAGCTTTGGTAAAAGTTGATCGTTAATTTCATAACGATGACGATGCCGTTCAACGATAGTATCCTGTCCATATAACACCCTTGCCTTAGTCCCCGCTGTAAGGCGGCAGGTCTGACCACCTAAGCGCATCGTGCCACCTAAATCCGAGTCTTTACTACGCTTTTCACGTCGCCCTTCTCGTGTTATCCATTCCGTCACTAGCGCAACGACAGGATAAGGTGTTTCTGGATCAAATTCAGTACTATGCGCATTTTTTAATCCTACATGACGTGCAAATTCTATTAATGCCGTCTGCATACCTAAGCAAATCCCAAGGTAGGGTATGCTGTTTTCACGCGCATACTGCGCTGCCATAATTTTACCTTCAATACCGCGCTTGCCAAATCCACCTGGAACTAAAATAGCATCTAAGGGTTCTAATAATTTTGTTCCTTGTTGCTCTAATGCTTCTGCATCGATATAAACCACATTAACTTCAGTGTGTGTTTTAATACCCGCATGAACCAAGGCTTCACTTAAAGATTTATAGGAATCAGCCAAGCCCATATACTTGCCGACCATACCAATCTTTACAGCGGCTGTTGGATTTTTTTTCGCCGCAACGACTTCTTCCCATGATTTTAAGTCGGCAGCAGGATAATCTTTCAGATCAAATCGCTGCAGCACCATTTCATCAAGCCCTTGTTCATGCAACAATAAGGGCACTAAGTAAATATCATCCACATCCGGCAATGAAATAACGCCTGCCCTTTTTACATTCGTATACAAAGCAATTTTTTCTCGCGCCTGCTCTGGAATTTCTTTTTCTGAACGACAAATGAGTATATCTGCTTGTATACCAAAGGATCCTAATTCTTTTGTCGAATGCTGAGTCGGTTTGGTTTTAATTTCCCCGGCAGTACCAATGTAAGGTACCCAGGTTAAGTGAATAAATAAGGTATGCTGACTCCCTAACTCAATGCGCAACTGACGTATTGCTTCCAAAAATGGCAGCGATTCAATATCACCTACCGTACCACCTATTTCCACCAATGCAATATCTACATCCTTAGCGCCCTTAATAATCGCATGCTTGATTTCATCAGTCACATGCGGAATAACTTGAACAGTCCCGCCTAAATAATCGCCGTGTCGCTCTTTACGCAATACTTCGGCATATATTTGACCCGCTGTAAAATTATTATCTCGCGTCATTTTAGCGGTAACAAAGCGCTCATAATGCCCGAGATCAAGATCCGTTTCTGCACCATCTTCTGTTACAAAAACTTCACCATGCTGATAAGGACTCATAGTCCCTGGATCAACATTTAAATAAGGATCCAGTTTAAGCAAGGTAATTTTAAGCCCACGCGATTCTAAAATGGCCCCTAAAGAAGCCGCAGCAATCCCCTTTCCTAAAGAAGAAACAACGCCACCTGTGATAAAAATATATCGTGTTGCCATTTTAAGGAATATAAACCTCCGAAAACAAATGATCGTGTAACCAGCGTGTTATACAATTAGCGACTAATGTGGCCGCTTCGGCTTCTTTAGCGCAGCCAGCGGCAACGGCTTCGCACGACTCAGCAAAGCAAGAACCTAATTGCAAGGCTTGAAAGGCGACTGCCTCCTGCTCTGTCAAGCTATTAGCATAAGACTGTAATTGCTTACGCCAGACAATGCAATACGAATTTTCTTGATGCATACTCTTCGCACTTGAGCTTTCGGCGGCGTTGCCGCTAGGTTCACAATTTCGCAGCACTTGCCGAAAACCCAATTGCTGTGAGTATAGTCTAGGAGGCACCGTTTTTTGTACTAATGCCTTCCAAAAAGCAAAGGTATTCCATTGAAATGATAAACATTGTACAGACGGATGAAACTTAAAGCAGAGTGAAGGCCAATTTTGTATAGGTATTTCGGCTAAAGTAGTAGGTTTTAAAACTGGTGCATCTTCAGCCTCTAAGCTCTGACTTAAGGCCCTAATAAGTCCTGCCAACTCACTCAAATAAGCTTTCTCTGGTTGCAGAGTAAGCAAGAATTGCGGCAATTGTCGAGTAAACCCACTAATTGAATAAAAACGTGACGGATATTCATCGATATAGGCCTCCGCTAGCTCACCAAACTGCTCATCGCCGAGGTAAGTATGCAGTAACCCATACTCTTTCTGCAATGCATCAATAAGCCGCCAACGATAGGCGTTTGCATAGACATCTAAACGATCGTCCAACAGCCCATTAACTGGCCAGACCAATTGTTGAATAATAGATTCATCATCTTTTAATAAATGACTTTGGAACGCTTGTTGCAGATTAGCTAATGTATGCATCTTCTTTCTTCCACACCGTTTCTGCTATCTGTTTTGCTCGTTGTAACTCCACTAATAATTCTGGTAATTCTGGAATATTATCGTCACGTTCGATCATGGTAGAAATTTTACCAAAACGACGCACAGCCATTTCATATAACGACCAAACAGAATTGATAATAGGTGCATCATGCGTATCAATAATATAATCCTTACAGTCCTTATGCCCCGCCAAATGAAATTGACACACGCGATGTATTGGAATGGCATTTAAATAATCCAAAGGATCAAATTGATGATTCACTGAACTAACATAAATATTATTTATATCTAACAAAATAAAACAATCCGCCTGTTCGGCAACCGCTATTAAAAAATCCCATTCTTTCATCATTGATGTTTGATATTCAATATAGCTTGATACGTTTTCTAATAAAATTTGTCGGCCTAGAAAATCTTGTACTTGTTTGACACGCTCCACGACATGTTTTAAAGCTTCTTCTGTATAGGGGATCGGCAAGAGATCATGGATATTTAAACCATTAACACCGGTCCAACATAAATGGTCAGAGATCCACGCCGGTTGTATTGCTGTCACCAACGCTTTAACTTTTTTTAAATAGTCAAAATTAATAGGATCGCAACTCCCTATTGACAAAGACACACCATGCATAACTAAAGGATAATGTTCACGAATACGATTAAGATAATAAAGTGGTTTACCGCCTTCTACTAAATAATCTTCAGTAATTGCTTCAAACCAATCAACCTTAGGACGATCTTCTAAAATAGCGGGGTAATGTTGCGCACGTAAACCAAGACCAAACCCGAGAAAATCCATCAGAGAAATAACCTAGCTATAAAATTCTTTAACACTTTTTCCGCAACTGCAAGCGCACAATATCGTCATTGCAAGCGCACACTGACCTCGTCATTGCGAGCACGTAGCGCGTGGCAATCGCAAAGCGTCACGACTGGATGGCCACGCTCATTTCAGTCGCTCGCCATGACGATGATTTTTTTATACGCATTTTCACACTACTATTATTAGGAGACATAAAAAAGCCGCGTAATTGTACGCGGCTTTTATTCTACACATACCGTCTGTTAATGAAAAGCCATTACAGCGGTAAATTAATTTTTATGCATTCATTTGTGCTTGCGTATTTTCTGCTCTGCAACGACGATGGTGACGTCTTTTATGATGTCTCTTGGTTGGGCATACGCTCTTACAGCTGCTCATACATTTACAACTGTTGCATGGTGCTGCACAAGGTGTTTCACAAATTGGCGTATTTTCAGGTATATTGCGCGCGCCCGTAGCACAACCTGAAAGTATGATAGCAGCAGCAGCGGCAGCAATAACGAGACCAGTCTTTTTCATGATCATGATCATCTATCCCCTGTAATAAAAATGGATTAAGAAAAATTTTTCTGTTACTAAACTTATAGCTTAGAAGGGTACTATCAATATTTAGTAACAACTTAGTTTTTATACATAATTATAAAAGAATGCAAGTATTTTTTAGTTTTTACTCAATAAATGCGCAAAAACTACACTATTTCTCTTTCGATTAAGCCACAGTCGTAAATAAGTTACACTTATAAAATAAAGCACAAAAAGTGTTAAAAAACCAATAAACAATATTCCTTCTGCTAATTGCTGGCAATAGGTTAATAACCCTATGGTCCCTAGTACTAAATTTATACTCCCTAAAATAAAACTAATTTGTATGGCAGATAAATTTAAGCCGGTTAATAGGTGGTGCAAATGTTGCCTATCCGAAGAAAAAATTGATTTCCTTTTACTTATTCTATAAAGCATCACGGCAGTTGTATCAAATAAAGGCAACGACATAATCCACAACATGGTGACAGGCGCTATAGCATGCGATCCTGTCTGAGAAAGTTCAATTAAAAACCAAACTAAACTAAAACCTAAAAACATACTTCCTGCGTCACCCATAAACACGTGTGCATGTAAACGCCCAGGTAATCTAAAATTAAGACAAAGAAAAGCTAATACAGTGACAATAACTAAGAGTAAAATATGAACAGCGATAAATTGATCACTAAGCAATGCACAACAAATTAACAATATCAATTCAGTGAGCACAAGTGTTCCTGCTAAGCCATCAATACCATCCGTCATATTGATAGCATTGATAACACCTAATCCTGCGATTATAGTAACCGGCAAGCTATAAATACTTAATCCTATTTCTCTATAAAAAATTATATTTCCAAGATTAGTTAACTTTATTCCTCCCCAAAAAAATATTAATAATAAAGCAAAAATTTGTGCTAAAAATCGACTTTTAGGCGTCAGTTCATGAAAATCATCCAGCAAACCAACAAACACTAATAAAGCAGATCCGGCAATAAAGCTACGATAATGTTGTAAAGAAATTGGCAAAGTTAAAAGACCTGCTAAAAAACCGAGGAACATAGCCAAACCACCTATGAGCGGAATATCACCTTGATGATGTTTGCGATTATTAGGCGCGTCAACTAAGCCAAGGCGTAGAGCTAAGGGTTTTAGCAAAAGAATACAAACTATGGTAATAAAAAATGCTGTAAATGCCGAGAATAAAGGCATTAAATCAATCCATTTTATAATATAAATCCCGCCTCCAGCGCATCATCCCTAAACATTTTTACCGTTGCTAAAGAAACATGGTTTAAATCTCTACCAAGCCAATCTAGCTTTTTTAAAATATCGCTGCTTAACGTTATAATTGGACAATTAACTTTGTATGCCTGCATAATATTTAAAATTTCTCTAGGACTTGCCCAAACAAGTTCTTGATTGGGGCTTTTTTTTAGTAGATTGACGGCATTCGCCATTAATGGAACGGGATCAATGCCGGTATCAGCAATGCGACCGGCAAACACTGAAATATAAGCCGGTGTTTGCTTCCCCAAAGCAACACTCACCGATTCAACTTGCTTTAAGGTTGTCAACGCCGTAATATTTTGCTTAACCCCTTCACTAGCTAATTCTCTGATTAAATTTAGGGTTGGTTCCCCTTGTGTATTAGTAACTGGAATTTTAACATAAACCTGTTTACCCCATTTGCTTATCTCTAGTGCCTGTACTTTCATTTCACTTAAATCATCCGATAAAACTTCAAAAGAAATAGGACGATCATAAATTTCAGCTAAAATTTCCAAACAAAACGCACGATAATCTAGAATACCTGCTTTTCGCACTAAAGTAGGATTAGTCGTAAATCCTTTAATAAATGGTTTGTGATAAAGCGTTAACATCTCTGCTTTATCGGCACCATCAGCAAACAATTTGATAGATAATTCTTCTAGATTCATTTAATTTTTTCCTTAAAATTTAAATTTTCTTACCATAAATAAATCAGGAGCTAGCTTGTGAGCTTAAGTGCTTTCCTTAATTGACTCCCATTTGGCTTCTATTATTTTTAATTTAGGATGAGAAACAATTAAATGCCATATCACAGCCTGAAAAGCTTCGGTATGTGGCGTAACATGAAGATTATTAACATTAGGTATACGGATACAGGCATGCGCTACTTGGGCGGTATAGCCGCCATCTCGCCCTACAATACCGACAATTTTAGCATCCATTCTTTGCCCATACTTTAATGCAGCAACTAAATTAGGGCTAATATTCTCCGCTAAATTTCCACCCCCTACAGATAAAACAAATAACATATCCTTAAATGACAAACGGCTAATGGTTAGCCAATTTACAAAAGTAGATGACCAACCTTCATCGTTAGTACGCGCAGTTAATTCAGCGACATTATCGGTTGGAGTATAAGCCTCTATACCAGCAATTTTTCTAAAATCATTTACCGCATGCGATGCATTAGCAGCACTTCCACCAATACCTAAAAAAAATAAGCGGCCACGTTTTTCACGTACTTCTACTAAAAGTTTAATAACACAATCAATTGGTTTTTCATCCAGTTGATCTATAATCGCTTTGGCTTCAGCCAAAAACTGTCTAGCAAACATAAAAAATCCTTTTTAAATTTCTAATTAAAAAATCATTAATTTACTATCAATTCTACTTCCTTTTTAGGTTTACATGTCAAACCTATACATAGGTTACACCCAATATAAGGAAGAAATTTAAATGGAAAAAACTGACGTGATTCTAAACTAAAATAAAATAATACCTCTTCTAAAATCTCTGTGGGTGTATTCACATGCTCTCGTTCAATAAACCACTGATATGGTTTTTTATATCGCTTCTCAAAAATTCTTTGTGCTGAAAACTTTCTAGCTAAATTATAAAAAAAACCGCCTTCACACGGAATAACTATAGAGAAAATTCCTTGTTGCTTATTAGTTACTCTATAGATTTCTTTTATAGCTTCTGGCAAATTCTTCAAATGTTCCAAAACATGAATAGCTATAACTCTATCAAACTCATTATCATTGTCAGGTATATTCACCTGACAATCGCCATTCCATACTTTTATTCCTAAATCTTTCCTTCTAATTTCATTTGCCATATTTTCCCGTAACTCAAAAGCAACGTAGTTAGATCTTTGCTCTTTTGTTAATACTTCGTAAGTAACATGCTCACCCAGTCCTGCCCCAATCTCTATTGTTTTAATAAAATTAGCCGGAGCATTTTTAACGGCATACATATTATTAAACCTCTCTATCATTTTATATTTTTTGGGTAGTACTTTGTGCCAGTATTCCATAAAATCATTATTAATCCATTCTTGTTCAGCTGTTAACTCAGGAAAAATTTTTGGCCATTTTTCTCGATTAACCTTCATAAGCTTATTTCCTTTATAGTAAATAATGTTTCAGGTCTTTCAGTCCTCTTATTGAACCTATTTCATAAAAAGAGAAGTAGACCTGAAACGAAGCTAGTTGATTCATAGCTAGAATATTCTTATATAAGCGCGCAAGATCATACCAGCTATTCTCAGGAACTGTGAAAAAAGCCAACTTATTTAAAATACTTACCCCATAATCAATATGTTTCATATTAGAATTATTTTTTTCTTTGTTATATTCAATAATCTCTCCATTACTGAAATTAATATTGCTTTTATCACCTTGATTATTATTTTTAAATACCGTCATCAAACCCAGCTTATTTGCTTTCTTAAATGCACGTTGAATTATTTCATAGTCACAATCTAAATAGCTATCACCATAGATAACAAAAAAATTATCCCCTAATAGAGGTAAAGCTTTTTTAATAGCACCTGCTGTCCCTAATAAAACTTCCCCATCCTGAGAATACGCAACCGATAAACCAAATTGCTTTCCGTCCTGCACATGTTTTTGTATTAAATAGCCTAAATGGCCTATGCAAACAATAACCTTTTTAAATCCTTTTTTTTTAGCAAACGTAATTGGCAGGAAATAAAGGGCTCTCCGTGAATAAGAACCATAGACTTAGGAATTTTATCAGTGATTGGACGCAATCGTGTTGCTAATCCACCTGCCAAAATAACAATAGTAAATAAACTTTCCATAGTATCAACTAACCCATAAAAAAATTAAGACTGGGTAATTAGTTTTGTCCCTTCAAAATCAAATCGAAATCTTACTTCTTCCAGACCGACTTTACGCATTGCGCGACGTAATTGTACCTTATCTCGTGCATAAAACATAAGAAAACCACCCCCCCCTGCGCCGATCAATTTCCCACCTAGTGCACCATTTTCTATGGCTAACTCATACCATTGATTAATTTCTTCATTACTCATTTTTTTCGAACAGGTCTTTTTATAATGCCAATGCTCATCCATTACTTCAGAAAATTTTATTAGATTTCCAGATTCTAAGGCTTTTTTACTTTCCCATCCTAATTTTTTAATACAGTGGAGATATTCAATCATTGTCGGATCCTTATCTTTGGTCTTATCATCTTGCTCTTTAAGCAGACTCGATGCTGAGCGAGAATAACCTGTAAAAAATAAAAGCAGATTATCCTCTAAACTATAAAGTGTTTCTTTATCTATTTTCAAAGGAAAAGCATTCACAGAACCATCCAGCAAAAATTCAAAACAGGTTAAACCACCGTAAGCTGCAATATATTGATCTTGTTTGCCAATGGGCTCAGCTAACCTTTCTAATTCTATATGGCAAGCTTGCTCAGCTAATTCTTTAGGGTGAATCAAGTTTTTTTTAAACATATGCAGATTTTTTAAAAGGGCCGTAGTAAAACTGCCTGATGAGCCCAGTCCTGTACCTGCAGGAATATCAGCCATACTTGATATTTCCAAATGGGGCGCTTCAATTTCTATATATTTTAATGACTCGCGAATAATAGGATGTTGAATAGCATCAATATCTTTTACTTTTTCCAAACTGGAATATTTAATAATCAACTCTTCAACAAACGTTTGATGCAATGTAATATATACATATTTATCAATAGCCGCTGCTATTAAAAACCCCCCATAATTTGAATAATAAGAAGGAAGATCGGTTCCTCCACCTCCTAACGAAATACGTAAAGGACTACGGGTAATAATCATAGCCAGATCCTTGCGCTATTTTTTTTACGATATTGAGTGCCGCATAAGCATCATTTAAATCTGGACCCGAAGAACGATTTTTTTTAATGTCTTCTACAAAGCATTTAAATTCTACTTCCCATGAATCATCCTGCATTGGAAACTCCCAAATTTCTGTTTCTGGCGGCCCCATTTCCGGTAAGTTTTTATAGTATATAAGACGCTCAAGCCCATAACTTCCTCCTAGTCCCTGAATTTCAAGTTTTGCCTTCTTTCCATATATCTCAAAAGAAAATAAATTTTTCCATTCCGTGCAACTCGCCTGTAAAAAAGCAGATTTTTTAGTTGCGGTTTTCAATAACATAAAACCATTATCATCTACTGGCATATCCCAATAGTAGGTATGGGCGAAACCATCTACTTCGGTAAATTCCCCTAAAAACCATCGTGAAAGATCAATTAAATGCATACCTTGATCAATCAGCTCACCTCCTCCCGATATACGCGGATCAGCTCGCCATTCTTTAGAATAATTAATTCTGCCTCCATGTCCATAACGGCCTCTAATAAACATAAGCTCACCTAACTGACCCGATTGATATAAAGCATAGGCTTTACGAAACGCTTTATGGTAACGATGATTAAAACCTACTCTCACTAATGTACTAAATCCTTCCATTACTTTAAGAATAGGCTCTAATTCATTACTAAAACGCGCCGCTGGTTTTTCAACTAACACATGTTTACCCGCTCTAACTGCCGCCAGGGTAATTTCTGCCAACATATCATGTGTTGTCGCGATAATAATAATTTCAACTTCTGGTTTGTATAAAATCTCACACCAATCCCGAACGGCTAGGCAACCACTATTCCAAGCCGCTAAGGCTTTTGCTCGCTCAAAATCCTTATCTGCACAAAATAGTAAAGAACAATCTTTTAAATTCTTCGCTCTTTTATTGCCAATCAAACCACAACCAATGATAGCCACCTTCATTTAGAAGATTCCCAATTAATTTCTCGATCCTCTGGTACAATTCTACGTAAAGTATAGATATCGGTATTTATTATTTCCTCATAGTATTTATGAAACTTTTCCCAAGGATCCCAAATGGCACTGATTAATTTACCAGTAATACCATTCGTTTCCGATGCGAGATAAACACATAGCTTTGCAGCTAACTCTAAAGAATCTCCCCCTTTTTCCTTCTGCCGGATAGCCTGCTGGTAAAACTTTTCACCGACAATTTCTGGACCGATACTTAATACTTCCTCTAACATACGTGTGTTTAGTGCACCTGGAGAGATTGCCGTCACATTAATATTAAACGGAGAAAGTTCTTGGGCTAAGGTTTCAGAAAAACGAATAATTCCAGCTTTAGAAGCCGCATAGGCACTGAAATTTGGCATAGGCTTCGTTGCACCACCGCCAGCAATCAAAATTATTTTTCCTTGTTTTTGCTTTTTAAATAAAGGAACGACGGCACGACATTGCAGAGCAGTTCCCTTTAAATTAATATCAATAGTCCGATTCCATTCCTCCCAATCATTGGTTTCAAAGCAACCCTTTGGCCCATAAACACCTGCATTGGCTACTAAAATATCTAAACCACCTAACTCTATTTCGGCTACTTCACACAATTGCTTAACTTCTTTAGGAGAAGAAACATCCACAACCACTGCAACAACTTTCACTTCATTCGGCGCTATAGATTGTAATTTAACTTTCTTCTCAAAAAGTAATTTTTTATCTCGAGCGCAAATAACAACACTAGCACCTTCTTTAACAAAAAAATCGGCTATTGTTGCACCTAAACCTTGGCTAGCACCACTAATGATTGCTTTTTTATTCAGTAATTTCATTAGCTAGATATCCCTACTCTATAGTAATCAATACATTTCTTGCCTTCTAATTGTTTACTTAAAAAACCATTGCTATCCAATACGTAAGCTTGTTGTATTTCCTTTATTAATTGTTTTTCATTGCTATTAATAAGCTCTGGCCAAGCGGCACCTATCACTATAGCATCAGCTCCATCCAGTGCAGAAGTCAGGTTTTTTTGTAAGTCAATAATAAGCTCTAAATCGGCATCTAAACTTTTTATCGCCGGATCATAGGCGCGAATAATAGCGCCACTTTGATGTAGCCATTTACTCATATTAACCATTAAAGAATTCTCCAAACAGTTTATACCAGGCTTATACCCTAACCCTAAAATAGCAATCTTTTTTCCAGCTAATTTCTTCAATTTTTCATTTAGTTTTCTCTGAATCCAGCTAATATGATTTTTATTACTCAATAAAACCGTTTTTATTAAGTCCATAGGTAATTGACAATTTTGGCCCAATTTAAGTAAGTAATTAATATCTCTACCCAATGTGACTCCGGAAAATGCATTGCCAGATGACAAATAGGCCTGTTCCCCTATGCGCCTATCTGTTTTTAACCCTATTTCTACTGCTTTAACATCTATATTTAATTGTTCACACAATAACGCCAATTCATTAATGAAAACAATGGAAGTTGCTAAAAAAGTGTTGATAGCATGCTTAGTCATTTCAGCTGACTTAATTGTCATCCAAATTAATTTATCGAGCATTGGTTGTAATAATGCTTCTATAGGCTTTTTAACCTTTTCAGAGGATATACCCATAATAATACGATCAGGCTGAACAAATAACGCTACTGCCTGTCCTAGGCGTAGATTTTCTGGTGAGTAAACAAACTCCACTTCTTTTCCTGGGTAAATCCCATTAAAAATGGTAATTATTGCTTGGGTTGTACCTACAGGGATTTGCGAAGAAATAATTACTAGTGCATTCTGCTTAAAATAAGGAAACAATTGAATTAATCGGCTTTTAATTGCTTCTACATCAGCACGCCCCCTATCATCAATAGGCGTGTCATAAGTAACCCAAATAACCTCTACATCACTTATATCGGCCGGATCATGAGTAAAACCTAACCTATTAGCCTGCTTTCCTATATTTATGTATTCAACAAGATTAGGTTCATCAATAGGAATTCTACAATTATTTAAATCAACGATACGAGAAATATCTTCATCATAGGCAACTACCGAATGACCTAACTTGGCTAAACAAGCCGCTGTCACACAACCAAGATGCCATAAACCTATCACAGCAACTTTCATACTCTAACTCCTATAATCCAGGGGTTTTGTTTTAAATAATTTACAGTCCTAGCAATACTTTCTAAAATACTTAATTTTGGCTTCCAACCTAATTTAGAGATTTTACTAATATCTAAATGAATAAAAGGATTGTCTCCAATCCAACCTCGCCGTCCCCCGGAATAGTGTAAATCAGGTGATAATCTCAAGCCCTCAGTAATACATTTAATCGAATCATTGACTTGGCACGTAGCATCCGTTCCCAAATTAAAAATATTAACCTTTTCATTGGCTTTCTCTAAAACAAGTAAAATTCCATCGATACAATCTTGTATATATAAATAAGATTTGCACTGCCTACCATCACCCAAGACCTGCAATTTTTTAGGATCCTTTAATAACTGTTTATAAAAATCAAATATATGGCCATGACTATACCGTTCACCTAGAATGGATACAAAGCGAAAAATAGTGGCTTGCATATTAAATGCCTCCGCATAAGCCTGAATTAAAGCCTCCGCCGCCAATTTTGAAGCTGCATAAAGAGAAGTTTGAATAGGAAAGATAGCGCTTTCGGGTGTGGGAATCTGCTTAGCTTCGCCATAGACAGAACCTGTGGATGCAAAAATGATACGTTTTATTTCCTTTTGGCGCATGGCTTCTAGAATATTAAACGTTGCCAACGTATTCTGTTTTAAATCTTTACCCGGATGTTTAGTTCCTAGCTTTATATCGGCATTAGCCGCAAAATGAAATACTGATTGGCAATTAGGTTGCAAATTTTTTGTTAAATTTTCTGAATCTAACAAATCCCCTTTAATTAACGTAAAGTTTGAATTTTTTTTTGCTTGTTCTAGAAACTCTAAAAAACCTGTAGAAAAATTATCATACCCAATAACCTCATGACCTAACTCCAACAACCTATCGACTAAGTGACTAGCAATAAACCCCGCGCATCCCGTTACAAAATAACGCACAAAACATCCTTTAAAAATTAATCCTAGCTAACTATTAGTTTTTTCCAGCAAGCGCTCACAATTTATAACCTTATTATTTTCTATAATTTTATCAATAATATAGAGTGGACGGTTTTTTACTTGGTCATAGATACGACTGATATATTCACCCATTAAACCTAAAGATAACAATTGAATACCGGAAAAAAAAGTTATAACTAATATTGTCGTCGATAATCCTGGAGTCAAAGCAACGTGGAATAATTTTTGAAATACATACCATGCGCCTAACAAAAAACTCAACACAGCCATAAAAGCTCCGATAAAAGCCATCCACTGTAAAGGGCGACTACTAAAACTAATTAAACCATTTAAACCTATTTTGATTGAGCCTGTAAATCTATTGTACTTCCCTTTTCCAGCAAAACGAGAATCTCTTTCATATGTAATAAAGGTTTGGCGAAATCCAACATAAGCAATCAATCCACGTAGAAATCCATGTGACTCATTTAAGCATCGTAATTCTTCAATTATGCGGCGCGTCATAATGCGAAAATCGCCCGTGTTAGCAGGTATTTCTACTTCACTGAGCTTGTTAATCAATTTATAGCCAATATAGCTTATCAATTTTTTAATTTTTGTTTCCCCACGACGAGAACATCGGGTCGCATAAACAACGTCATATCCTTCTTGCAATTTATTATATAAACTTCGTATCGTCTCAGGGGGATCTTGAAGGTCCACGTCTATAACCACACAAGTTTCTCCCTTACAATACAAAATACCTGCCATAGTGGCTGCAGGTTGCCCAAACTTTCTAGAGAATAACAATAATTTAATATTTGGATTACGTTCAATTTGTTTGCGAATCACTTTCTCACTAGTATCCAATGATGGATCTAGACAAAAAATAATTTCATAACTTAATTTCATATTTCCCAAAACAAACTCAATACGCTCTAAAAAAGGAATAATATTATTTTCCTCATTATATACAGGCACTACCGCCGATACTTGTACAAGTAAATTCATTATTTAATAGTAAAAATAATTAATTTTATTCAAATCTCTATTTCAATAGGATAATTATTGAACCTAAACTTTTTATCAATTAGTCTATAAATTAGACCAAGAAATATATTAAGTAACTAAACACAGAGCGACGTCGTAAATTTTTAAAGTTTTTAAATTTAATAATACTATGAAATCCTTGTGAATAATTTTTTTCATACTCAAGTCAAGGATCGCAGGCAAAAGAGAAGTAACAATTCGGACAGGAATAATAGTGAAATATTATACCTTTTTTATAGGTACCTCTACGATATCTCAAAAAACAAGTAGAACCATTACAAATTTTATAATATTTTTTATATAAATAATCGCTAAACAGCAAACTGCATGCTATACAACTTGGCGTAATAGCCATTTTTTTCGAGTAATTCTTGATGCGTTCCTGTTTCAACAATACAACCTGCATCTAAAACTAAAATTTTGCTGGCTTTTTCTACAGTAGAAAGTCGATGGGCGATAACTAAAGTGGTGCGATTGTGCATAAGTTCCTCTAATGCCGCTTGTATATGTCGCTCTGCTTCGGTATCTAAGGCGGAAGTCGCTTCGTCTAAAATTAAAAATGGTGCATTTTTTAGTAAAGCGCGTGCAATTGCAATCCGTTGCCTTTGACCTCCTGATAGTAACACACCATTTTCGCCGATTAAAGTGTTAAGGCCATCGGGTAGTTGCTGAATAAACTCCATTGCATGCGCTGCTTTTGCTGCACGCACAATCATAGACTCGCTGACATTACTTAATTGTCCATAAGCAATGTTATGTGCGATGGTATCGTTAAATAAAGTAACATGCTGCGAAACTAATGCAAATTGACTGCGTAAATCGTGAAGCTTTAATTCACGAATATCAATACCATCAATTAAAATTTTTCCTGTGTAATTGTCGTAAAAACGCGGCAAGAGATTAACTAAGGTAGATTTTCCACTGCCAGAACGTCCTACTAAGGCAACGGTTTCCCCCGGGTTAACTTGAAAATTAATCCCTTGTAAAACAACTTGATTGGACACGTAAGCAAAACTAACGTCTCTATATTCCAATGCGCCTTTGACGGTTATTAAAGTATGTGTGCCTTCGTCACGTTCTGGTTTTTCATCTAATAAACCGAAAATACTATTCGCTGCCGCAAGACCGCGTTGAATAATGCTATTAACTGCGGCTAAATTCCGCATTGGTTTTAATAATAACAACATCGCACTGACCATAGAAGCAAAACCGCCCGCTGTAATATGTGTTAAATGCGATGTCGCCAGATAAATTGTAATCACTACAATTCCTCCAGCTATTAATTGAACCGCTGTGCTTGCTAAAGAATTAGTCACGACCACTTTTAATTCACGAAACCGATTTCTTCCTAATAAATCTGCAAATTTTTGTGTTTCATATTTTTCACCACCAAAAGTACGAATAACTTTATAACCATCTATTACTTCTTCTGCTACTTGGGTTAATTCACTCATTGAATCTTGAACGGCTTTATTTAATCCACGCATACGTCGGCTGGAATAGCGTGCAATCCAAACCATAGTAGGAACAGCAATAAAAAAAAGTAAGCTCAATTGCCAACTTGCCATTAACATAATGACAACCAAACCAACAATAAAAGCACTTTCTTGAACGAGGGTAATTAATGAATTAGTACTTGCATTCGCTATTTGCTCGACATTGTAAATAATCGCAGAGAGTAATTGACCAGAAGTCGTACTATCATAAAAAGTAGCCGGCAATCGTAACAACTTATCCAAAACCTCTTGCCGGATCTCCAACACCGTACTTCTGGCAACACGTGCTAAACAATATCCCGAAGAAAAGTTAGAAAAACCCCGCACAACAAAAGCAATGACTAAAATTAAAGGTAAATAACGGATAAAGTGCATATCCTTAGCAACAAATCCTTTGTTTAGTAAAGGTTTTAAAAACCAAATAAGACCCGCATCCGTAGCCGCTAAAAAAATAGTTCCTAATATTCCTAATAAAAACCAACCCCAATTACGCTTTACATAAGCTAATAACCGACGATAGGTATGGAGGTGGGATGTAGATTCTGTCATAGGTTATGAGATTAGTTAATTAATCGTTATAGTACTACTGAAGACTCCCTCTAAGGTAAGTTTTTTTAGTAGATTTAGCTCATAAAGTAGTAATTGATATTGTCAATAAGGCAAAAATAACGAGGAAAACGAAGCTGACACAGAGTCAATGAGCATTTTCGAGTTATTTTTAACGCCGTTGACAACATCGAGGATACTTTTTTAGGAGTCAAATCTAAGAGCGTACCTTCAATTGTGCTAGGATGAGGCAAAAAGCGTCGATTTTCGAGTAGCGTAACGGAGCATACTGGGCGTATGTGAGTAACACAACACAGAAAAACGGCGCTTTTTGACCATCATCGTGCAATTGAAGACACGCTCTAAGTTGCTGTACCGCCTACCGTTAAACTATCTATCTTTAAAGTAGGCTGACC
>JAPYLE010000013.1 GCA_027293795.1 Rickettsia endosymbiont of Ixodes persulcatus | reverse complement strand
CTATAGTAAACAGTACGTAATTTCCTGACGTATTGAACTCATGGTGCTTGTGATGCTAACGCATCATGGCGCACATGGCAAGCTAAAGCTTTTCCATCTGGAAGATGGAGGTTTTAACCACCAAAGGGACTATAAAAAAATTTATATCTTATAATAATAATGATAGGTAAAATATGCAATATTTAATGGATCTATATCATACCTCAAGTACGGAGTTAGTATTATTGTTTGTTATGTTAGTATCTCTTATACCGGTGATATTTCTAATTAAAAGATTAATTTTTATTCCTGTAAAAAATTATTTAACTAGACATCATTATGATGATTATGAAAGGATACTAAAAAAATATCCTATATTTCGTTATTCATTACACACTTTATTAGCACTTTACTTTGCATGTTGGGGAAATATTTTCCATCCTACTTCTTTTAAAGCACATGTGCTGCTTGGAATCAAAGATACTATAGTAATCTTATATACTAGTATATCCGTGACTATGTTATTATTAACGCTTATAGATGCTTTTGCAGATCTGTATCACCATAGGATCAAAGCCGTTACAAAAAATGCACCGCTTAGCTTATATTTTCAAATATTAAAAATCATTGTCATGGTTGTTGCAGCCGTGATAACTATTTCCTACATATTAAATATTTCACTTAGTACATTCCTAACAAGTTTAGGTGCAGCCGCAGCTCTTTTAACATTTGTTTTCAAAGATACCGTTTTAGGATTACTTGCAAGCTTGCAACTAACTACTCAAGAAATTATTAATATTGGAGACTGGGTACATATCGGCGAAATTGAAGGAACAGTTGAAAAAATTACTATTTCTGTAGTAACAATTAGGAATTTTGATCAATCTATTTCTACAGTTCCTACTTACAGCATTTTAAATTCTAACGTAACTAATTATAGAGGAATTAGTGAATCAGGAGCAAGAAGGGTAAAGAGAGTATTTAATATTAATATGGCAACTATTAACTTCTGTGATGCTACTATTTTAAAAGAACTAAAAAAATCTCCTTATATATCAAAGGATGTAATTAATAAAATCACTCTTGATAAAGAAGAGAAAGATTTAACTAATATTAAACTATTTAAATTATACGTTCAGGAATATCTGAAAAATAATCCGGCAGTTTATACCGAAGGGTTTACTTTTCTAGTAAGACAGCTTGAACCTACGATTAACGGGTTGCCTATAGAAATATATATCTTCGTTAAAGAAGTGAATTTAGTAGGTTATGAAAATATACAAGACGATATTTCTGAACATTTAATTTCTATACTTCCTGAATTTAAATTAAAAATATTTCAGAATGTAGGAGTGGTATATCCGAGTAAATGATGAGTAGTAAAAATAGAAAAATAAATTAAATTTGTATCCAATATGGAAGCTGCCTTTCATCGTGGATATTCATTATTTTCAACTTCCTTCAAAAGTAGTATTATATACTACTTGATTATTTTCTCTAAATGCTTTAAAACTTAAAGCTTTAAAAATATGAAAATTTAAGACCTAGGAATGAATAATAATATAATTAATTTAATAGCCGCTATTGTACTGTCTTTAAGTATAATTTTCGGTTGGCAATATTTTATTGTAAAACCTGAACAAAAAAAACAGCAACAGCAAATAGCAGTGCAGAAAGCAGAAAATTTAAAGAAACAAAAGTTAAAAGCTTTAGTTGAACCTGCATATGATATTGTTGTTCAAGAAGAAAATCAAGTACAGCGTATTAAAATAGAATCTGAATCGCTCACCGGTTCTATTTCATTAAAAGGACTTAGATTCGATGATTTAATATTGAAGAAATATAAACAAGATTTATCTAAAAATAGTCCTGAAGTAAGGTTATTTTCACCGGCTAATACAGAGAATGCTTATTTTGCCGAAATTGGCTTAGTTAGTAATTTATCTATTAGGGAAAATTTGATTATAGGGATCTTGCTTTTGATAATCCTATCGCAATGGCTTGCTGGCGACTTTTTACTTTCTTAAGCTTTGCGCCACTATGAGCAGTACCGCGTTTGAAACGGCG
>JAPYLE010000012.1 GCA_027293795.1 Rickettsia endosymbiont of Ixodes persulcatus | reverse complement strand
ATATAGCCCGGACTTAAATCCTATAGAACATTATTGGTTTAAGATTAAGAACGAAATAAGAAAAGTTACGGGGCAATTCAAAGATATCAGTATGGCTGTAGAACACGTACTAAAGTTTATTTAACTGTACCTATTTACTATGGTCTAGCTATACTTGCCGGAGCGGACATAGATTTATTCGTTCCAAGTTTCCCTGAAATACAAGATACATTCAACCTTTCAACTTTTATGACGGAGTTACTACTCGGTATTAATCTAACTGCTTATTGTATTACTTCGCTTATAGTCGGTAATTTAGGAGATAGGTATGGACGCAGACCGATTATTACACTCGGTTTACTGATTTTTAATCTTGGTAGTTCATTTTGCGTATTTGCAAATAATTATGAAGCTATATTATTTGGAAGATTTTTGCAAGGATGCGGGATATCATCGGTTGCAGTACTAGTATATGTCGTGCTTGCCGATATTTATTCGGTACAAGAACAGCAAAAATCAATGGGCATTTTAAACGGCACTATTACGCTTTCTATGGCTTTTGCACCGGTTCTAGGTTACGTCAATTTATTTTGGGGGATGGAGAGGTAATTTTGTTTTATTATTCGCACTTGGTTTAATTAGCTTAATTCTAGGTATATTTTATATTCCAAAAAGAGAAGTTAATAAAAAAATATGCATTTCTTTAAAAGAATATATACCGGTTTTCAAATCACCGAAAGCTATATATTATATACTTACAATGATATTTCTTGCACAAGGATATTGGATATTTATTGGAATTGCTCCTATTTTATATATGCAAGATTTAGGCGTAACTTTAGAATATTTTGGATTATATCAAGGATCAATTGCAGCTTTATTCTCGATAATGAGCCTTACAAGCGGTTATTGCTTTAAAAAATTCGGTATTAAAAATTTCTTCTATTTTGGAGTTATATTTATAATACTATTCTTACTAGGAAATAGCATATTAATTGTATATAATATTAATAATCCTTTAACCATAACAATAGTTACTTTATTATTATCTCTTGGCGTGATATATCCGATTAACATATTATGGCCGCTACTTTTAGAAGCTATTCCGGACGGCAAAGCACGTATGACGGCTATTTTGACTGCGGCTAGATTGATTTTAACGGCATTTGGGCTGCAATTAGTAGGCTTTTGTTAACGGTACCTTTGTCCTACTTGGTATTACTATATGTGTTGTTACGCTATTTGGATTAGTAACATTACCTTAAATTATTTAAATATGATAAAATCTTTGAAATTTCCGGTGAGGTAAAAATAAAAAATGACTAATCAAGCTTTTATCTTCAAAATAGCTTTCAGATATTTTAGAGCTAAGAAAAACGAAAAGTTTGTTTCTATTATTTCTGCCTTTTCTTTAGTGGGCGTAATGATCGGCGTTGCGGCATTAATAGTAGTCATGTCGGTTATGAACGGTTTTCACATAGAGCTTACTAAAAATATTATTGGGTTAAATGGGGATATAGTAATAAATCTGCAAGCCGGTAGCATTGATAACTATGAAGAGATTAAAGCTAAACTCCTAAAACAAGATTATATAAAACATGTAACGTTTATTGCTCACGGTCAAGCTTTGGCTATTGGTAAAAGTAATAATAGCGGTGTACTTGTTAAAGGTATTAATTTAAAGGATCTAAGCTTAAGAAATGAAATTTTTAAAAATGTGAATTTTGGTAGTTTTGATAATTTTCACGGCAAAAACGTAATAGCACTTGGAGGAGAATTAGCAAGTAATTTAGGTGTAACTGTTGGGGACAAGATCAGATTAATTTCACCAAATTCAGTTTCTACCGCCTTTGGCAACATGCCAAGGTCAAAAGAATTTAAAATTATAGCAATTTTCAATAGCGGTATGTACGATTATGATTCGGCAACGATATTAATGCCGCTTACCGCAGCACAAAATTTTTTATCTCTTGGCGACGATATTAATTTAATCGAAATTAATAGTTTAGATCCTGATAAAGCTCTTTCATATTCATATAAATTGCAAATATTATTAGGAGCAATGTTAAGAGTAACTAGTTGGCAAACATTAAACGCACCGTTTTTAAGTGCCCTGGCCGTTGAGCGTACGGCTATGTTTACTATTCTTTCTTTAATTATTACGGTTGCCGCATTTAATATTATTTCAAGCTTATTTATGCTCGTTAAAGATAAAACTTCAGATATCGCAATTCTTAGGACTATGGGAGCGAGTACAAAGCAAATAATGCTTATTTTTATCTATAACGGAATGTTTATAGGATTGCTTGGTACAACACTAGGCGTAATCCTTGGTGTTACCTTCTCTTATAATATTCAAACTATCAAGAATTATTTGGAGCGTATAACCGGTACTAAAATTTTCGAGGCAGCTATTTATTTTCTTTATAGTTTACCTTCAAAAGTAAGAGCTGAGGATATTATTTTAATTACCTCTTTATCTATAATATTGTGTTTTCTTGCGACAATTTATCCTGCTTATAGAGCCTCAAAATTAAATCCCGTGGATGCCCTAAGATATGAATAATAAAGTCCTCATTCTAAAAAATATCTCAAAACATTATAGCCAAGGCAAAACTATTGTTAAAGTATTAGATGATCTCAATTTAACGGTTAGTGAGAGTGAATTAATCGCTATAATAGGTATTTCAGGTAGCGGCAAATCGACTTTACTACATATTTCCGGCCTGCTTGACAAACCTACAAACGGTCAAGTCATCATACCAAATAGCGAGTATACGAAAAATCATCTCATTCGTCTTCATTATTTAGGTTTTATCTATCAACAACATCACTTACTTAAAGATTTTACTGCCCTTGAAAATGTCATTATGCCAAGACTGATTAGCGGTCTTAATCAAAAAGACGCAATAAAAGATGCAACAAAGATATTAGATGATCTAGGGCTTAGGGAAAAACTCTATAATATGCCTGGAGAATTATCGGGAGGAGAACAACAACGCGTTAGCATAGCTCGGAGCTTAATTAATAAGCCGAAAATTATTTTAGCAGATGAGCCGACGGGTAATTTAGACCCTAAAACCACAAATGAAGTATTTAATTTATTTTTAAAAGTAGCGAGAGAACAAAATATTGCCGTTATTATGGTAACACATAACCATGAGTTAGCACATAAAATGGATAAATTATATAAGCTAAAGCACGGATTATTAAATATAGCTTGATTTAAAGCTCAAAAATTCTAAAATGATACTCCTCGCAGCAGAGCTGCGAGGTATCTAAAAAAGTTTTAGTTGCTTCTGATGAAAAGCTTTATATGATGGTCGATCCGCACCTTGATTCTTTACATAGTTGTGTAATTTTTTCTCATCTCTATGTTTTCCAACC
>JAPYLE010000011.1 GCA_027293795.1 Rickettsia endosymbiont of Ixodes persulcatus | reverse complement strand
GGTTGGAAAACATAGAGATGAGAAAAAATTACGCAACTATGTAAAGAATCAAGGTGCGGATCGACCATCATATAAAGCTTTTCATCAGAAGCAACTAAAACTTTTTTAGATACCTCGCAGCTCTGCTGCGAGGAGTATCATTTGAACTAGTAAATCATTTTAAAGGTTCAGAAGTTTTAACTCCTCCAGAAGCTAAACTGCAAGATGAAACGATAAATTATCCTGATTTTAAAGATATAAAAGGTCAAAAAATTGCTAAAAGAGCTTTAGAAATTGCAGCATCAGGAGGGCATAACCTTTTAATGTTCGGTCCTCCCGGAACCGGTAAATCAAGGCTTGCTGCCTGTCTTCCAAGTATTTTACCTAAAATGTCTACAAAAGAAATTTTAGAATGCAGCACGATTACAAGTATTGCCGGAAAATTTTTAGACGGTAAACTTACCAAAGCAAGACCGTTTAGAACGCCACACCATTCATGTTCACTTGCCGCTATGGTTGGGGGAGGCTGGGTAGAAAAAAGTAAGGCCGGGTGAAATTACGCTTGCTCATAACGGAGTATTATTTTTAGATGAATTACCTGAATTCCCGTATAATGTTATTAATGCATTAAGACAGCCTATTGAAAACGGTGAAATACTAATCTCAAGATCAAACGCCCATATAAAATATCCTGCAAGTTTTCAGTTGATAGCAGCTATGAATCCTTGTAAATGCAGTTATTTAGGGAATTCTTGTAAAGAATGTATAAAAGTTCCAAAATGTGCTAGCGACTATCAAATGAAAGTATCGGGACCTATTATGGATAGATTTGATTTGCATATAGAAGTATCTAGTATTAATGTTTATAATTATGATCTCATTGCTTATAATTCTGAAGAAAATTCTAGGGATATAGCTGCAAGAGTTGAGAAAGTGCGTTTGATTCAAGACAAGAGATATGAGGAATATTAAAACAAATAACAGATTAGACGGTCAGTTATTAATAGATTACGCTATGCCTGCGGATGAAGGAAGAGATTTAGTGAATGAGGCAGTAAATAAATTTCGTTTATCAATGCGGGCTTATAATCGAATACTTAGAGTAGCACGTACGATTGCTGATCTTGAGAATGCCGATAAGGTCTTGAAAATGCATATTGCTGAAGCTTTGAGTTACCGTTAAATGGAATTTAATAATATATAATTAGATAGAAAAATATGAGTATCATAATAAGTTTTGATTACGCTATAAAATATTTGCTTAAGGATAAAGGTGATTACGAGATAGTTGAAGGATTTATTTCGGCAATACTTAAGGATGCAGGTTATAGCTCAGTCAAGATAACAGCATTACTTGAGAGTAAATAAAGAAAATGATAGCTTAAAATCTAGTGTAGCAGATGTAATAGTGGAAGATGAATAAGGGCATAAATATATAGTAGAGATAGATAAGTCATATACAAATCTTTTTTTTACACAAGGCTTGTTTGAATAGTAGTAGATTAATAGTAGATAGTATATCCAAAAATGATGATTACTCTACAATTAAAAAAGTATCCCATATTAATTTGCTATATTTTTCTTTTGATAATATGAAGAAGCCTTTATATCATGGGAAAACTATTTTTAGAGAGATTGATAAAAAACATCCTATGAAATTTCATTTAGGTGATATGAAAGGTAGGATATTTGATTTGTATAATGTATTTCCTAAGTATTTTATAATATCTGTTCCATATTATAAGAAATGAGTTGGATGAATGGTTGTATATAGTAAAGCATTATGAAGTTAAGAAAGATTTTAAATCACCTTATATGAAGAAAGTTGCAAATCGACTTAATATACTTAAGATGATGCCTAAAGATCATATAGCTTATCGGGCGTATATGAATAAAAGCTTTAAAGAGCATGATTATATAGTTTCTGCTGAAGAAAAAGGTAGAGAACAAGGCATGGCAAAAGGCATAGAAGAAGGTAGACAGCAAGGGGAAGTTACAAAAAGTATAAAAATAGCAAAAAAGATCGATAGAAGAAATACATGAGATTACTGAATTATCTATAAAAGAAATAGAGCAATTAAAAGTAGAAATTGAGAACCTTAAAAATAACTATCTTCACAATTAGAATTCTTAAACAAAATGGCAAAAATTTACTTTATAGCCGGTGAGATGTCAGGAGACTTTATCGGTGGACGCATAATTCAGCATTTAAAAAACAATACGGGAGTACAGTTTGTTGGCGTTGGCGGTAAATATATGGAAGAAGCCGGTAGCTTTAAAAGCTTATTTCCTATATCTGAAATAAATTTAATGGGTTTTGTAGAAATTTTACCTCATATTTTTAAGCTTAAAAAATTAATTGATAAAACTGTGGAGGATATAATAAATAGTAAAGCTGATTTATTGATTACCATAGATTCACCCGGGTTTACTTATCGTGTTGCAAAGCATGTAAGAAAACTTTTACCAAAGCTGAAAATGATTCATATCGTTGCTCCGTCAGTATGGGCATATAAAGAGGGTAGAGCAGTAAAATACGCTAAAATTTATGATTGTTTATTTGCTTTACTACCGTTTGAACCTCCATATTTTACTACAGTAGGGCTTGATTGTAGATATATAGGTCATCCGATTATGGAGCAAGAGTTTTATAGTGATAAAATAGCTTTACGTAAAGAGTTTAAAATAGATGAGAATGAGAAAATTCTATGTGTTACTCTCGGAAGTAGAAGAGGAGAGATTCTAAGGCATTTACCGGTTTTTATTTCTTCAATAGAAGAAATATTCGAGAGTTGTAAGAATCTTAAAGTTATATTTACTCTTGCAAATCCTGCCCATGAGGTAATAATAAAACCGTTTTTAGAAAATGTTAAGTTTAATTATTTATTTTCAAGTGAAAGACTTAAGACTTATGCCGTCTCTAATTTGGCTCTAGCAAAATCTGGTACTAATACTTTAGAAATAGCTGTTTCGGGCACCCCTATGATTGTAGCATATAAGGTTAATATTTTAAGTTGTCTTATCATTAGAGCATTAATAAAAATAAAATATGTTACGTTGATAAATATTATAGCTGGCAGCGAAATAATTCCAGAATTTATCCAATCTAATTGCCGAGCTACTCTTATTAGTAATAAGCTTCAAGAGTTATTATTTAATTCTAAAAAAGCTTATAAACAGGTAATAGAAAGCCAAAAAATCTTACAAAAATTAAGATTTAAATCAAACCAATTACCTTCTTATATAGCTGCAGAAATTATTAAACAAGAGTTCTTAGAACCTAAAATAAAGTTGTTAAAAGAGAAAGATTAGTACTGGTGGTCCATAAAATTTTTTGAATTATAATAAACATTAATATTAATATAATAACAAAATATATTTCCATGTTTTTTCTTATAGTATTAATCTCTTAGGGTTTAATTCCCCGAAGCTTTGCTTCGTGATATGATGTATGGATGGAAGAGAGTAGGTACATACATAAGAGCCATAATGTTACAGTACTTATTTATCATTTAGTAACGCCTGCAAGATATCGTAGA
>JAPYLE010000010.1 GCA_027293795.1 Rickettsia endosymbiont of Ixodes persulcatus | reverse complement strand
AATCTTTCTTCTCTTCTATAAAAATTAGCTGACCTGAACTATCTGCTACCCTTAAACTTAGATCAAGTGTGCGACCACCTGCCTCTATGACAGTCATCTCTATATCTTCACCAATAGCTGCAATCGGCGTTACAAATAAGTTCATACCTACAGTATCTTGTAATATCTTGTATTTTGTACTATCACCTATTACTTCAATAATATGTTTGCCGGAAAACCATATTCTGTTTAAATGATCTTTGCTGATTACCGCCTTAATTTTGCTGCCTTGCTTATAACAATATATTTGTGCTGCAAATGAGCTTTGGCTTGTTAGAATAATGCATATATATACTCAATATTAGTGCTTTAACTATTCTCATAATGTCCTTGTCTCTTATTTACTGTTTCTTCTATCTTCTTCATATTCTCTTCTTCTTCCTTTAATATCGCCTCCTTTTTCTTAATATCTTCTTCGCTTTCAATATGATGAAATTCCTTTAATCTAAGCATGCTACCTGCCAAATCAAAGCTCATGAAATATGATGCCTATTTTATGTCAATGCCATGATCTCCAAACTTTGTAGTTAGCACCCCTTTTGTAATAACACTGTTATCCGATGAATTAACTTCTAAAGATTTAACCGAAAAATATGTAGATAAGCCAAACTGCTTATATTGCTCCTTCGCATGTGAAAAATATTGTCTAATCTCTTTCATATATTTTTGCTACTGCTGTGGCTTATATATTTGCTGATTAAAGCTTCCTTATAACCTACAACATCTTTGTTTAAATCAAGCAGCATTAGTAATAATTATTTGCCCCTTACCCCTCAACCATACACATCAAGTTAAGAAAAGCAAGTAGGTTATACTGGTATTACGGTAGTAAATTATGAATTAAAAAGAAGCTAATATATAGTATAAATTTTTGCAAGATTAACAACTAAATTGTGAGAATTTGTACTATGGGGGGAATAGTAAACTTAGCAAAACTATGTCAAGAGTTTTTTGGAGAGACAGTCAATAATTTATCCATTACAACAGGATTTATTAAGAGACAACGAAAAATAACTGGTTCAGCTTTTCTAAAAGCTATAGTGTTTGGTAATATGAGCGATAGTAATTGTAGTCTTGATGGAATGCGTAATTTTTTTAAGTGAAGAAACTATAGATATTTCTGCCCAAGGCTTAGACTTTAGGTTTACTGAGGTATAGCTAGACCATAGGAAATAGGTACAGTTAAATAAACTTTAGTACGTGTTCTACAGCCATACTGATATCTTTGAATTGCCCCGTAACTTTTCTTATTTCGTTCTTAATCTTAAACCAATAATGTTCTATAGGATTT
>JAPYLE010000009.1 GCA_027293795.1 Rickettsia endosymbiont of Ixodes persulcatus | reverse complement strand
TTGATTCTTTACATAGTTGCGTAATTTTTTCTCATCTCTATGTTTTCCAACCGTACTCATAAAATATCCATTAGTCCAAAATTCGGTACCCCATAATTTATTTTTTAAGTCAGGAAATTTCTCAAACATTTTCTTAGCTGTTATACTTTTCTCATATTATTACCCCTTGATTAATTATTTAAATTTTAAGAATAAATTATTGAAATGAAATAAGGTAAAAAATATAAATAAGATAATTAAATCAATATTTAACTAAAACCTAATCATAACTAAATATCCTCATATTTTCCTATCTATTGTTATTTCCTAATAAATAATTAAAAAATTGACTGTTTTCTTGTAAAAAATAAATTATGGGGTACCGAATTTTGGACTAATGGATATTTTATGAGTACGGTTGGAAAACATAGAGATGAGAAAAAATTACGCAACTATGTAAAGAATCAAGGTGCGGATCGACCATCATATAAAGCTTTTCATCAGAAAACAACTAAAACTTTTTTAGATACCTCGCAGCTCTGCTGCGAGGAGTATCATTTAAAGCAGTTCCTTAAGAAATTAATTATAGATTGGGAAAAATTTTCTTTGGAAGATAAATATCGTAAAACCAGATTATCTTCCTTAAATACACTAAAATTATTAACAATTATGGCTTAACTTGATGCGTATGGTAAGCTTTTGCAGTCCCAAAAAGCATGACATAAGCGCCATACAATAATGCTTATTACTCGTCTCTTACTACTAAAACTGATATATCTGAATGGCGGATGATTGTAGAAGCATTAGGTCCAAGCATATAATCTTTTAATTGCAGTCTAACTGCAGAGATTATTATTAAATCGGCTTTAATTTCATTAGAGTGCTTAATGATTTCATCATAAACGGCACCGCTACCTATATAATAATCTGTTTCAATTTCATCGGGGATATACTGTTTGATAAGCCCTGTAATTTGGGCTTGATACTTTTCTTTTTTCTCCGTTCTCCAATTTTTAGGTAAATAATCTTCAAACATTTTCGTACCGAATTCAGGAATTACATACATAAAATGTAATTTCGCTTGAAAGGAGGTAGCAAGCATTAAAGCCTTAGAAAGAATACCTTTTATAGATTTTTTATCATTTAAATCTATAGGTATAAGTATATTTTTAAATATAATATTTTCAGACATAAGATATTGTTAATGTTTATTTCTTACTGAATCATGTTTTGGTAGAACAAAATTTTTAGTATCGGCAAAATAGTTAATGTCAAGGTTATTTAATTAAGTAATTAGAAAGTTTAAAATTTGCTACGTTTCTATGAAAAGCTCTATTTTGTTTCACTAATTCTGCTATTTTATCATTTTCAATTGAAACGAAATCAACTTCACACTTATTAGCTATTAAATTTACTAAGGGGTTAGAGTGTCCAACCATCATTATTATAGCATCTATTTCCTTATTACAGAATTTATCAATGGAATCTTCATAATTAATGTGTAGCTCTTCAGGTTTTTTAGAAAATTTATATAAAGAACGTACAGCATCATAAGTAATATTACTACCGGAAAATGCTGGACCATTAGTTATTTTCTTTCCGTCAATATCAGCAAAAACTTTTATTTTATCCTCATCTTTTACAATAACCGTAAAAAATTCATCATGTAGATTAAACACCTGACGTAAATTTTGCATTTTTTCTTGATCATGATAATAATAACCTATACCCTCATATGCTTCTACTGCAATATTGGCCTGCACTAAGGCTAAATCAATTTTACCTTGTTGTAATAATTTTAAATTTTCTATACTGCCGTTTGTTGCAACAACTTCACATTTAATATGCTCATTATTTTTATCATCATTTGTAATAGTCTTGCATAAATCAAGTCCAATAGCATAATATCCTTTTAAAATAGAGCCGGTACCTTAACAACTTTTGGAGCAGCATAAATATTACTGCAAATAAGAAATATGCTAATAATAGTAGTATATAACGCTAATTTAAAATTGTTCATAAACCTAATTCGGATTATTTTCGGTGTTTTGGTCTTCTTTATGTTCGCCAAGTTTTAGTTCCAATAAATTAATTGAACCGATATTTATTCCTTTATCTGAAAACTCAATATCAAACTTAGCTTTCTCTATATTGTTATATGCCAAATTCGTATCATTTTGATCTATATTTAAATCCTCGTCGGAAGCTTTATTAATTGCCTTAGCAATAATTGTTTTAATTATTTTTTTAGAAAAAATAATATTATTCGGTAATAATTTATCAACTATGGAATTATAATTTTCCAGCTCAAAATATAGTTTTCCTTCCGGTAATTTATTGGCAAAGAATTGTAAAGCACCGTTTAAATTAACTTTAGAATCATTATCACAAGTAAAAATAAATCTTTCTATATTAAAATTTTGTAAAATAGCTGACTCTTCCCCATCTTCAGCAAATTTTAAAGAGGCAGCAATATCTAAATTAGCATTTTTAAAATTCAAAATATCTTTTTCTGAATCATAATTCATATTTAAAAATAAGGATATATTTTCCTTACTTGCTAAATTCTGTTTTCTTATAAGAAATGCTAAATCATTAATTTTAAAGATTTCTTGATTATCTTTAAATATCAATGATGCTTTATTATTTAACTGAATTGATTTTAATACCTCTTTTAAATTATCATCCTTTGATATTTTATATAAAGGTTTATTAAATTTTCCTATACCCTTTATGTCATCATCGCTGCGTACATCATAGGTAAATGTTTTGTCGCCGTAATTATCGACTTCTCTAATAAAAGGACCGAAATTAAGAGCGGCTCTTTTAGTACTAAAAGCTATATTTAGGACAATATTTTCGCTAGTAAATTCTTTAGAATTTACATGATCAATTAATTTTACTTTAGGATCCGTTACGGTAATTTTCCAATTAAAAGGATAACCTGAAAACTTAACCACATTATAAGATATTTTAAGATTATCGGATTCAGAATTTTTAATTAAACTTACAACGTTATTTTTTATAGTATATGCAACTGCAATCCATATTATAGTAAAGGCTAAAAACACAAAAAGAAGTATTTTACGTATCACTTTTTTAATCCATTATAATTTTATATTACGAGTAGCGGAAGGAAGACGTACTTTTATGCCGTCTAATTCTTCGGTTAAAATAATTTGACACCCTAATCTAGAAGTATCCGTAAGACCGAAGGCTAAGTCAAGCATATCTTCTTCTGCTTCCGTAGTTTTTTTTAATTTGTTGTAAAATTCTTCTTCTAAAATAACGTGACAAGTAGCGCAAGCAAGGGATCCTTCACAAGCTCCCTCAAGGTCCATATTGTTACTATGGGCGATTTCTAAAATAGAAAGCCCTATGGGTGCTTCTACTGTTTTTTCTTCTCCATCATTTATAATAAATGTTACTTTTATTTTTCCTGACATTCTTCTTATTTTTCCTTATCTAAATTAATTCGATTATATATAACTGAGGCTATTTAATCTGATTGATATTTTTGCCTTTTAGCAAATTATTAATTATTATATTAAACTTTGTACCCATAGATTTTTTTATTTTGGATTTTAAATCTTTAATAGAATTATTAATTAAGATCCGATCGCTAGCACGTGCGGCTTCTTTTATATTATCTAATAAAGAATTAATTATAGATATCTCACTTTCCGATAATAAAGTTGTTAATTCTGCTATAGCATGTTCTATGTTAAAGATTAAAGCCTCTGCTTCAATTACTGCTTCTTGTAATAATCTTGTAGTGTAATCTATTTTAGCATTTTTATAAGCGTTTTCTAGCATAATATCAATCTCCGTTTTATCAATACCGTGATTTGGTTTTACTTCTATAGTATGTGATGTATTACTGATTTTCTCATAAGCAGAAACGGATAATATACCGTCTGCGTCAATAGCAAAAGTAACTTCGGCTCTAATATCGCCTGCTTTCATCGGAGGTAATCCGTTTAACCCAAATCTTGCAAGGCTGCGGCAATCTACAGCCATTTCACGTTCACCTTGCAATATATGAAATTGTATACCGGTTTGATTGTCGGCATAAGTTGTAAATTCTTTTACTACCGAAATAGGAATCGGAGTATTACGCATGATGATTTTTTCAACTATACCGCCATATAATTCCATGCCCAGCGATAAAGGTACTACATCAATCAATAATGAATTTGTATGAGGTGTTATTAAATTTTCTGCTTGTAATGCAGCCCCCCATACAACTGCTTTGTCAGGATCGATATCTGATAGAATATCTACCTTAAATGCTTTATATAATTCATTTTTTATTAAAGAAATGCGGGTTGCACCGCCTACTAAAATAACTCCATCTATATTTGGATTTCCTGCTTGTTCTAAACACTCTTTGGCTATATTGATAGTACGTTCTATTAAAGGTAAAATTAATAGTTCTAATGTTTGCTTATTAAGTGATATGTTATCATTATTAAAACTATCTTTATATGTTAAAGTTTCTTTTGCTTTTTTTGCAAGTTGTAAAGTATCTATAGAATCAGGTAAATCAAATTTATTACAAAGATATTGTGTAATTACTATATCTATATCGTCACCGCCAAGCATATTATCGCCGTTTGTTGCTATAACTTGAAAAATACCTTCTTGTATATTAAGAATAGATACATCAAAAGTGCCGCCGCCTAGGTCATATACTAAATAACAACCGCTTTGATTAGGATCCTTAGGAAGCTCTACTTCTAGAGGTAATTTGTGCGTCAATCCACTGCTCGCATCCTCATGTACTCCTTTGTACGTTGCTGTGCTGTGCTGCGTGTTTCCTACAAATCCCTCTCTATAAGTGAGCTTCCGAGGGAGTCTATTTTTATTTAAGCCGTAAGCATAGGCAGCAGCAGTAGGTTCGGCAATTAGCCTTAATACTTCAAGACCTGCTATTTTAGCCGCAAGTATTACTTCGCCTCTTGCTGCATCGTTAAAATGTGCAGGTACCGTTATAACTGCTTTAGTTATATTAGTCTTTAATTGCTTCTCTGCTTGATTTTTTAGATAAATAAAAACTTCTGCTGCAATTTCAGGGATTCGCATCCTTTTATTGGCAAAATTTAGCTTAGGTTTATCACTATTTATATCTAGATAATCTTTAACTAACGAAAAAAGTACGGGCGTATTTAGAATTTCTTTTAATGTTTTCCCGAATAGTCTTTTAATGGAACGCAATCCGTTATTATTACCTATCGTAAAATTTCCGTCTGTAAATTCTATAGTAGTCGGAATTAATTCTTTATCATCTATAGTCTTAATAACTTTAACTTTTCTATTAGTTGAAATAGCTATTAACGAGTTAGTAGTGCCAAAATCGATACCGACTGCTATTTGCCGTTCTTGCTTAAAATCAGCTTGCCCCGGTTCCTTAATTTCTATTATTTGCATGATTTTATTTTTTCTTGCAGCTTATTAAGCAATGTTCCAATATATTTAAGTTTGCTAGTTTTTATAGTCGCATCCGATAGATTTTGTTCTTCAAAAGCTTGTTTTAAAGAATCAATTTCGAGCTTTTCCATTAATTCATATTTATCTTTTATTTTTTCTAGATCACTAAATATGGTAGTATTTTCAATTATTTCCATTTCATCCCAAAATATGCTTAACTCTAGGCTAGAAAGTAGAGTGCGTGCCTTTTCGTCATTCAAGTTTATATTTTGCAAAAGCAGCATATATTCGGCACGTTTTAAGGCATCTTTAAGAGTAGAGTAAGCTTTATTTAATGCAGCCGCAATAATTAGATTTTGTTCCTTTTCTTGCAAAGTTTTTGCTTTATCGGGATGATATTTTATCTGCATAGCAAAATATTGCTTTTCTAGTATCTTAAGATCAATATCGTAATCTTGCTGTAGCCCTAATAATTGAAAATAATTTTGCACTTTTACTTTTTTATAATTCTAAGTTATTTTAGGTTTTGTTGCATAGTTTTTAAAAAACGACTAATGTCATTCCCGCCTACGCGGGGGAATGACATCGATCCATGCAACGACGCCAATTTTTCAAACTAAACGAGTATACATTAAAAATTAAAAAAATACAATTATGGAAGTAGACTTATTACAGTATGAGAAGAAATATCAGGGGTATATTGTAGCAGGTATAGATGAAGCAGGTAGAGGACCGCTCGCAGGTCCGGTAGTAGCTAGCGCCGTTGTAATAGATAACACAAATATTATCCCAGGTATTAAAGATTCTAAAAAGCTTTCTAAAAGAAAAAGAGAATTATTATATGAGCAAATAACTAGTAATTATGCTTGGTCAACCGCTATTATTTCCCATACCGAAATTGATGAGATTAATATATTAGAAGCAACTAAAAAAGCTTGTTCTATTGCTGTGGCAAATCTTACTATTAAACCGGAAATAGTTTTAGTTGACGGTAATATGCAGTTTAATGACAAGAAATTTGTTAGTATAGTTAACGGTGATAATTTATCGTTATCGATTGCAGCGGCTTCTATTGTTGCAAAAGTTACTAGGGATCGTTTGATGTTAGATTTAAGCACTGAATTCCCACAATATTTATGGCACAAAAATTCCGGCTACGGTACCAAAGAACATATCAAAGCTATTAATACGCACGGCTTATCACCGTATCATAGGAAAAGCTTTAGGTATACTCGTTTAATTTGAAAAATTGGTGTCGTTGCTTCTCGTTTTTGATCCTCACCTAGGTCAAACTACGCTGCGGTCAAAAGCTTCGAATCGTCTTGCCCCTTTCCAAGTTAAACTTCGTTTACTTCTGCTCTCTTGACATTAAATAAAAATATTAGCTCAATTCCAACGCCGCCTCTTCTAGAGTTTTTAGCTGATCACGAAGTTTTGCGGCTTGTTCAAATTCAAGATTACTTGCAGCTTTAAGCATTTCTTTTTTTAATTTATCAATATGCGCTTTTAGTTTAGCAGGGTTATCAAATAAAGTAAGAGCTTGTTTTTTATCAAGCTTACTATCAATTTTCTTAAGTTCCGTTAAAGCGTGAATAGCACGGTTGATGGTTTTTGGAATTATGCCGTGTTTTTCATTATATTCCTGTTGAATCTGTCGTCTACGCATTGTTTCACTAACGGCTTTATCAATAGATTTAGTCATTTTATCGGCATAAAGTATTACTCTGCCCTCGCTATTTCGTGCAGCTCTTCCGATCGTTTGTATTAACGATACTTCCGACCGTAAAAACCCTTCCTTGTCAGCATCAAGTATGGCTACTAAACCGCATTCAGGGAGATCGAGACCCTCACGAAGCAAATTAATACCTACTAAAATATCAATAGTACCTTGCCTTAAATCTCTTAATATTTCAATACGCTCAAGTGTATGAACGTTAGAATGTAAATAAGAGGTTTTATATTTTAGTGCCTGCAAATAGGTAGTTAAATCTTCTGCCATTTTTTTTGTTAAGGTGGTGACTAAAACACGAAAACCTTTAGCGATAGTGGTTTGAATCTCGCTAATTAAATCCTCAACTTGGTTAGTAGCAGGCTTTATAATGCATTCAGGATCAAGCAGTCCCGTAGGTCTGATAATTAATTCTACTACGAGGCCGCCGGTTTCTTCTAACTCGAATGGTCCCGGAGTTGCAGATACAAAAACGGTTTGCGGTCTAAATTTTTCCCATTCTTCAAATTTTAAAGGTCTATTATCAAGAGCAGAAGGCAGACGAAACCCATGCTCTACCAACACTTCTTTCCTTGCTCGATCGCCGTTATACATCGCTCTAATTTGTGGCACGGATACGTGGCTTTCATCAACAAATAATAACGCATCTTTCGGTAGATACTCAAATAACGTTGGCGGTGGCTCACCGGCGTTACGTCCTGTAAAGAATCTCGAATAATTTTCAACGCCTTTACAGCTACCGGTTTCGGTTAACATTTCAAGATCATATTGAGTACGTTGATTTAGTCTTTGGGTTTCAAGTAGTTTATCTTGTGACTTTAAGAATTCTAAGCATTTTTGTAACTCCTCCTCAATGCCTGATATGGCTTTATTTACTGTTTCTTGCGGTATCACGAAATGTGAATTACCAAAGACTATAGCTTTATCGAGCTTAGCAAGTTTTTCGCCTGTTAGGGGATCAAATTCATGTATATATTCGAGTTCATTGCCAAAAAACGATAAACGCCAAGCTTTATCGCTATAATGTGAGGGAAAAATATCGATATTATCACCTTTATCCCGAAAAATGCCGTTGAGTATTTTGTCTCATATTATGATTATTATCAGCCCGAAGCTTATATAGCACGCACCGATACTTTTATAGAAAAAGACTCATCAATTAACGAGCAGATTGATTTAATGCGTCATTCCGCTACGAGATCGCTATTAGAAAGACATGACGTTATAGTAGTTTCTTCCGTTTCATGTATTTACGGGCTTGGCTCTCCTGATTTATATTACCAAATGACGGTTAATTTAGAATCAGGTAAAAGTTACCCTCGTGATAAACTACTAAATGATTTGGTAAATCTACAATATGAGCGTAATGATATTGGGTTTGAACGTGGCTGTTTTCGGGAAAATCGACTTCATTTCTGAATAAATTTGAGCCGCTAAAGTTTTATTATGTGCCATAATAAGAGTAGGGCGATTCGTTCTTGCAATAATATTCGCCATAGTAAAAGTCTTACCTGATCCCGTAATACCGAGCAACATTTGGGAACGTTTCTTGCTATTTAATCCTGCTATAATTGCATCTATTGCTTTTGGTTGATCGCCTGCCGGTTTATATTCTGAGATAATAGAAAAATTATTCATGCATTTTTACTTGCTTTAAAAACTATAGTTTAAGATAATATATTAAAATCTAACAAAAAAATATAACATTATGAATAAAACTATATTACATACGATCATTATTTATACTCTCGCTAGTTGTCCTTATTGTATCAAAGCTAAAGCGTTGCTTGATAAGAAAGAGGTGGTTTATGAGGAAATTGAAGTAAGTAATTTTACTCAGGAAGAGAAAGAAAAATTAATTAAGAAAGCCGGTGGAAGCAGAACCGTCCCGCAGATATTTATAGATAATATTCATATAGGTGGTAATGATGATTTACAGAAGCTTAATGAAGAAGGCAGGCTTGATAAGTTGTTAGAAAGACAGTCGAAGAAGACTCCGCCTGCTGTGCCCCCCGCCCGGGGGCGTAGGAAGTAAAAGAGCTAGTACTATGTCATTCCTGTGAGGTATTATGGTGTGATGAATGTCATTCCCGCGTGAGCATTGTTGCGTGGATCGAAAAACGCGTTCGATGTCATAATGTGGCTTGACCACGGTATCCAAAAAACAACTTACAACACTAATAATTTTAGTATTTTTAACTGGATCTAGCTCACAAGTTGCGGGATGAAAGGGGTGGAATCGATCTACGCAACAATGCCTTCCCGCCTACGCGGGAATCCAGAAAAAATAAATAATAAAAATGTATTGGGTATATATATTATGTTCTGATCGCAATGGTACTTTGTATATTGGTATTACTAATAATATATTACGCCGTACTTATGAACATAAGCAAAAAGCAGTTAAGGAATTTACGGCAAAATATGATGTTATAAGGCTTGCTTATACAGAAGAATTTGCTGATATTAAAGAAGCTTTTGCTAGAGAAAAAGCATTAAAGAAGTGGAATCGTAGTTGGAAAATAGAATTAATAGAAAAACTCAATCCTGATTGGGAAGATTTAGGTAAGTATTTTCTGGATTCCCGCCTACGCGGGAATGACATCGAGTCACACCTACAAGCTTCCTGGATGACAAAGCCATACAAATTCACAAAAACTTCAATAGCAATGTTCAAAAACAACAATCACAAAAATTCATTCTATCTACTTCTTCCTTATTTATGGTCGAAGGATTTTAATGTTAGGTTACGTATTGTTACCTCTCTTATTTGTCTAGTCATAGCTAAAATAATCAATATTTTTGTTCCGATTGTTTATAAATATATAATAGACGGATTAAATGAAAACTTTGCTTTTTCAGTTATTATTGGGATTATTTTTGCATATGGCGGTACTAAGATACTTGTCCAAATTTTCAGTGAGCTGCGAAATATCATTTTTTCAAAAGTAGGGCATCAGGCGACTCGCTTAGTTGCTCTAAATGTCTTTAAACAGATGCATAGTTTAAGTATGCGTTTTCATATTACCCGAAAAACAGGAGGCTTAAGTAGATCAATAGAACGTGGTACTAAAGGTATTGAAGCGGTGCTGCGGTATTCACTATTTAATATTTTCCCGACAGGCGTAGAAATCGTACTTGTAAGCGGGATGTTATGGTATGTTTACGGTATATGGTTTGCTGTGACTATTTTAATAACAATGATAGTTTATGTTAGTTATACTTTCCTAATTAGCATTTGGAGGATTTCATTTGCAAGGGAAATGAACCAAAGCGACAACACTGCCAATAATAGGGCAATCGATAGTTTGTTGAATTTTGAAACCGTTAAATATTTTGGTAATGAAGAATATGAGGCAGTGAAATTTAATGAGGCTTTACAAACTTATGAAAGATCAGCCACTAAAACTACTAACAGTCTATCGATTTTAAATATCGGGCAGGATGTCATTCTATCCTTAGGGCTTGTTTCTTTAATGATACTTTCGACAAATGCTATTAACCAAAATAAAATGACCGTCGGTGATTTAATAATGGTTAATACTTACCTATTTCAATTATCAATTCCACTTTCAATACTTGGATTTGCTTATAGAGAAATTAAGAACGCTCTAGTTAGTATGGAAGATATGTTTAAGCTGCTTGATATACCGGCAGAAGTGCAGGATGCTGTGAACGCTAAGGAGCTAATTATCTCAAAAGGCGAGGTTAGTTTCGATAATGTTAGCTTCGCTTATAATCAAGAATGTTCGATTTTGCATAATATAAGCTTTACGATTGGAAGCGGCAAAACCTTAGCAGTAGTCGGTAGTAGCGGGGCAGGTAAATCAACTATCTCACGCTTGCTTTTTAGGTTTTACGATATTAGTAGCGGTAGTATTACTATAGACAATCAAGATATAAGAGAAGTTACGCAACAATCGCTTCGTAAATGTATCGGAATTGTCCCGCAAGATACGGTATTGTTTAACGATACGATATATTACAATATCGCATACGGTAATAATGCAGCAAGCTTCGATGAAGTTATAGCAGCATCAAAAAATGCCCATATTCATGAGTTTATTAGCATGCTACCCGAAGGCTATGATACGCAGGTAGGCGAGAGAGGATTAAAGCTTTCGGGCGGTGAGAAACAACGTATAGCGATAGCAAGAACAATCCTAAAAAATCCGGCAATATATGTTTTTGACGAAGCAACTAGCTCGCTTGATACTAAAACCGAAAAGCTAATTCAAGCAAGCCTTAAAGAAATCTTGGCACACCATACTACCCTGATCATCGCTCATAGATTATCGACTATTATTGATGCAGATGAAATTATTGTTTTAGATAGTGGCTATATAGTAGAGCGAGGCAACCATAAAAACTTGCTACAACACAAAGGCTATTACGCAGAACTTTGGTATAAACAGCAGGAGGAAAAACAAAATGATAATTAATATATTTACTTTTATTAATTTACCTATAGCCGGTTTAGTTAGTTCAGAAACGACAAACACAAATTCAACAAATTACACCGATATTGGTGCTGTTAATATTAGTTTACAAGATGTAGCTCTTAGTTTGGCATGTATGTTAGCTAATACTATGACATCGAGAGCAGTTCCTAAGTCTGCTTCTAATAATCAAAATAGAATAGATATTCTTATACCGGTTTGATCAGAAAGCTACTATTATTAGAACTAAGAATTTTAATAAAGCAATAAGAATTAATGGTATAAACATTAGTAAAGAAGAGATTAGTAAAATAAGTCCAGGTCAAAAAGTATTAGTTAAACCTGATTCTCAAGGGAATATAACTGCTAAGTTTGAAATAGTATTATTTTAAAAGATTTTTCTGCTTATTCATGCGTTCCTAAAGATTATCATAACCATAGTGATTAAGGTAATAACGGAGGAGAAGGATTCAGTATATTGATTGGTGATTCTAATCCTAGCCTTATAGAGGCTTGTTAGTTTAATCTAGATGTTGTTGCTAGGCTGGCCGATGCCATTCCCACTTAAGGCTCGCTTGCGTGGATACCCGAGTCGTCATTGCAAGCGGGCATTGTTACGTGGATCGAAAAACGTGTTCGGTGTCATACCCGCGGTCAAGCCACGGTATTCAGCAAAATAACTTATAATGCTAATAATTTTAGTATTTTTACTGGATCCCGCGATCAAGTCGCGGGATGACACTGAAAAAACTGATCCATGCGGGAATGACATTAAGGGCATTTTCCAATCCATGCAACTAGCCAATTGACTTTTTAAAAAAATTGATTAAAATCTTCCGCAAGAATAGCGGCAACGTCATTCCGGGGTTTCAAAGACCTTTGTAACAGATGGTTAGCATTATCCATTTAAAAAATGCTCCTCAACTTTGTCATGGTTGGGGTGATTTTAGCCATGTTCAAGGTTTAAAGTGCGATGCTTTACCTAAAAGCTATTATAACTGTTCTGTGACGGTTCTTTGAACCATACACATCAAGTTAAGAAAAGCAAGTAGGTTATACTGGTATTACGGTAGTAAATTATGAATTAAAAAGAAGCTAATATATGGTATAAATTTTTGCAAGATTAACAACTAAATTGTGAGAATTTGTACTATGGGGGAAAT
>JAPYLE010000008.1 GCA_027293795.1 Rickettsia endosymbiont of Ixodes persulcatus | reverse complement strand
CATACCATATTTGAATATATAGAGGTATTTTACAACCGTATAAGAATGCATTCTTCTAATGACTATCTATCACCAGTACAATATGAAGAAATACAAAAATGTGCATGAACAACTGTCCGGAAAAGTGTTGACACATCACTATGTGCTTTTGAACTCCAAAATATTATTAATAGTAACGTTGAAGCGAAATTATCTTATTATACAATAGAATCAATGAGAGAATATGGATTACTTCAAATTGAAGTAACAGGAGAAGCGAAGGCTCATACTGACTTAGTGAAAGGTTGAGGCTATTATTACCGAGCTTGTTGCATGACTCCTATGTCATTCCCGCTTTCGCGGGAATGACATCGAACATAGGTAACACTGCCTCACACTATCAATCCTTTTACTTGAGAGTTCCATAATTTTTGATAGAGCTTACTATTTTTTAGTAATTCTGCGTGGCTACCGTCATCGATTATGCTGCCTTTTTCAAAAACTAAAATTCTATCCATATTTAGTAAAGTAGATAATCTGTGGGCAATAACTATCACGGTTTTATTTTGCATTAAATATTCCATTGATTCTTGAATTAGGCTTTCCGTTTCACTATCTAAACTACTTGTTGCTTCATCGAGAATTAAAATAGGAGCATTTTTTAAGATAGCTCTTGCTATAATAATTCTTTGACGCTGGCCGCCGGATAAATTATTTCCCCGCTCTCCGCACATAGTATCGTAACCGTCCGGTAAATTATCGATAATATCGTGGATATGTGCAGATTTTGCTGCTTCTATAACCTCTTCAAGAGTAGCTTCTTTTTTCCCGTATCTGATATTTTCCAAAATAGTACGATGAAAAAGTACCGGTTCTTGAGGTATAAGGCTAATAGCTTTTCTAAGAGAATCTTGAGTTACATTTTTAATATTTTGATTATCTATTAAAATCATTCCTGCTTCTATATCATGTAACCTAGTGAGCAAACTAATAAAAGTGGTTTTTCCCGAACCGGAAAATCCGACTAGCCCTACTTTTTGTTTACTTGGTATTAATACCGATTTATTATAAAACAGATTATTATTATGATGATAATTAAACGTAACGTTTCTGAATTCAATTACACCTTCTTTGATATCTAAAGGAGTAGCATTTTCAATATCCGTTATAATATGCGGTGCCATTAAAGATAAACCTTGATTAAATGCCCCGACCTGTTCAAACATATCGCCTATTTCTTGGGTTAAATCCCAAATATCGTCTGCTACATTTATACATAATGTTAGCACTAATACGCAATCACCTATAGTTATAGATAATTCACTGCGAAGTACCGACAAATAATAAATCATTATAAAAATCATTATTGAACAAGAAGTTCCAAGAGCATAGCGTAATTTGAACATAAAGAATTGCATAGTTTGCTCATCGGCTACGGCATTTTCTACTCTTGTTTCTAGGTGTTGACGTTCAAATTTATGGGCTGTAAACATTCTAACCGCATTAATGTTGCTAATTGCATCTACGATACTACCGGCGACAAAAGATTGGCTTCTAGCATAATTTAACGAGTATTTATTGATTTTATCTGAGAAAAGAATGCTAAGTCCTAAAAAAACCGTAATCCATAAAATAAATATCGTAGCAAAAACGTAATGTACCGAATATAAAGCAATTAATGCAAATACAATAATTGCTAGTTTACGAAGAATTTTTTCACCGAATATCGAAATGATCATCTCAAACGATCTTGCGGTTTCGGTAATACGATTGCTAATATGTCCTGCTAGATTATCCTGAAAGAATTTATGGCTATGATATTGTGTATAATTATAAAGTTCATTTAGTATTTTCCCTTTTATTATGGGCATAGTCTTTAGATACAAATAATCATATGAACGATATGCTATATTAATACTCTCCCACCAAAGAGCATAAAATACTGCCCAGTAAATCATGGAAGATAAAAGGTTATGAGTATTCCCATCGCTAAAAGATTCAATTAAATCAATGATTTTCTGAAGTAATATACTATCAATTGCCGGAATCATACCGAGTAAAATACAGATTACGGTTAATAAAGTAATTTTAACTTTATCGAATTTTAAAAAATAAATACCTAAGCTAAATGTAGATTTGGATAAAGTAGGGTATTTTATCACGATAATGCACCTCGATTTCAAAATAATATATTAATTCGTGTTATTTCAGAGCGTATATTTAATTTAATTTTTTGCAAAAATATACCTAAAAATATTAAATGTATGGAAAAATAATAAACAAGCCTTGCTTCTTACCCTAAATAATGCTACAAAATTCAGAAAATAACTTCAAACTCATTAGAAATGCAAGAACAAGAATTATCTAATAATTTTTTAGAAGAACAAGAAAAGTCCAAGGAAGACGATTCTCCGTTCTTTGATGTAAAATATATTTGTCAAGCAAGTTTATTAATTACAGATTCTATCCGAAAAGGGTATGATGTAACGCAATTGCCCAATGGTGATATTAATGTTATAGAAGTAAGAATAGTAAATGTTCATTATAATTGGAACACCGAAAAAGGAAAATTTGTTAAAACTAATCAGATAGAATTTAATAATAGCAAAAGCGGCTAATTGAATCAAATACTGTATTGATGTTATTGTATGTCATTCCCGCCTCCGCGGGAATCCAGAAAAACATATAAAAAATTTGTTTTTTCATATGTTTACTTCGTCAAACATATAATTTTTGTACCATATTAAAGCTATTTTTTTTGGATTCCCGCCTCCGCGGGAATGACATATCATAATGGAGTTTGATCAAGTATTATTATCGAGGATTCAATTTGCTTTTACCATAAGCTTTCATATAATATTCCCTGCCTTTACTATAGGGCTTGCAAGCTTTTTAGTGGTAATTGAAGGGTTATGGTTAAAAACAAAAAAGCAAGTTTATCAAGAAATATACAAATTTTGGGTGAAGATTTTTGCCGTTACTTTCGGTATGGGGGTGGTTTCGGGCGTTGTAATGTCTTATCAATTCGGTACTAATTGGTCGAATTTTTCAGATAAGGTTGGAAATGTCCTCGGACCGCTTCTCGGTTTTGAAGTATTTACTGCCTTTTTCCTCGAATCTTCTTTTTTAGGTATAATGTTGTTCGGCTTTAATAAAGTCAGTAAAAAAGTACATTTTATTTCTACGTTAATAGTTGCTATCGGTACTGTAATCTCAGCTTTTTGGATACTTGCAGCCAGTAGCTGGATGCATACGCCTGCGGGTTTTGAACTGCAAGGTGAAGGGTTCTTTTATCCTTTAAATTGGTTAGAAATTATCTTTAATCCTTCTTTCCCACATCGCTTTTTCCATATGATTACGGCGGCTTATTTAACTACTTCTTTTGTCATCGGTGGTGTAGGCAGTTTTTATTTACTAAATAATCGTTATAAAGAGCATGCTAAAATTATGCTTTTTATGGCGGTGTTAATGGCGTTAATCGTTGCACCTATTCAAATATTTATCGGTGATCTACACGGTTTAAATACTCTTAAATATCAGCCGGTCAAGGTTTCGGCTATAGAAGGTATTTGGAATACGGAAAAAGGAGCAGCTTTTAATCTTATCGGCTTTCCTGACGGGGAAGAAGAAAAAACAAAATATGCTATAGAAATACCCTATGCTAGTAGTTTAATCTTAACGCATAGCTTAGACGGTGAAGTGAAAGGGTTAAAAGAATGGACAAAAGAAGAGCGTCCGCCGGTTGCAGTGGTATTTTTTAGCTTCCGTATTATGGTAGGTATTGGTTTCTTAATGGTATTTACAGGTGTAGCGGGCTTATATCTTTATTTGAAGAAAAGATTATATACTACGCATTGGTTTCAATATTGGTATATATTAATGTCGCCTTCAGGTTTTATTGCAGTACTTGCCGGCTGGTTTGTAACTGAGGTAGGTAGACAACCTTATATAGTGTATAATATTTTAAAAACTGTGGATACGGTATCACCGGTACTTGGCAAATATGTATTTATTTCTCTAACTGCTTTTGTAGTAGTGTATGCGATCATTTTCGGAGCGGGTATATATTACATAATGCATTTGATAAAGAAAGGTATAGAGGCGATAGATAATAAAGAAATGTATGGAGAGATTGGTTTGAATAACCCATTGTTAGAAAAGTAAAATAGTTTTTATATGAATGTATAAAAGTATTTTGTTATTGTAATTTTAACTATAGTTTTTTATATTTATTGAATAATCAAAACATTTTTTAAATATGCACTTAGAATATAAAGTTACTATATCTGAAAATGGCAGAATAAATATTCCTGCAAAAATTTGAGACCAATTACATCTTTCTTCAGGAGATCAATTAATGTTAATACTTGATTTAAAATTGATTCCTTTAAAAAATAAAATTAAAGAATTTCAAGCATTGGTAAAATCTAAAAATAAAAGTAATATATAATTAGTTGAGTCTTTAATTGAGTCAAGCAAAAATGAATAAATGCATTTTAGATGCATCTGCTTTGCTTGCATTATTTCACTCAGAAAACGGTAGTGAGAATGTTGAAGGATTATTACCATTATCATGTCTACGGTAAATATAGCCGAAGTGATAGCAGAGTTAAATAAAAAGCTAAATATATCACCTTTTAAAAGTAAAGAAATGATTTCGGCTTCAATTTAGATTTTGATCAAGCTATAGAAATTGGATGCTTAAAAAAAGAAGCAGAGCAATTTGGTTTGTCTCTTGGTGACAGATCTTATATTGGTCTCGGATTAATCACCGGTTATCCTATATACAGCAGATAAAGCTTGGGCTAAATTGTCATTAAATTGTAATATTATTTTAATTCCTTAAAAAACTAATGTTAAATTTTGCATCTTATGTAGATTTACCGCTTGTTTGGGGTGGGCTTATAGCTACCGCTATTTGTTTATATGTTTTATTAGACGGTTTTGATTTAGGGGTAGGGATCTTATTTCCGTTTGCACCTACCGATGATTGCCGTCATAAAATGATCAATTCTATTGCTCCTTTTTGGGACGGTAACGAAACCTGGTTGGTACTTGGCGGCAGTGGTTTATTTGCAGCTTACCCACTTGCATATTCACTGTTAATGCCGGCTTTATATATTCCTATTACATTGATGTTACTCGGTCTAATATTTCGCGGTGTAGCTTTTGAATTCCATTTTAAGGCTCATATAGGTCATCGTTATATTTGGGATTACGCTTTTCATTTCGGTTCTATGCTTGCTGTTTTTTGTCAAGGTTTAATGCTTGGTACGTTTGTCCAAGGAATAGAAGTGGAAGGACGAGAATTTGTAGGGGGGAGCTTTAATTTTCTTACTCCCTTTTCGGTGATGACGGGGATAGCATTAATATTTGGTTATGCACTCTTGGGTGCTACTTGGCTTATTCTGAAAACAGAAAAGAAAACACAAGATTGGGCTTATAAATCTGCTTTATATATTTTATTTTACGTTGCACTTTTTATGGGGCTTGTAAGCTTATGGGTTCCTTTCTTAAATAACCACATAAATCATCGTTGGTTTAGTGTACCGAATATTTACTATTTATCGATTGTACCTATTGTAACTGCTTTAATATTTATCAAATTAATTAAAGCCATCAAGCAGAAAAAAGAAGTAAAGCCGTTTATTTATACGATCTTATTATTTTTATTAGGATATTTAGGGCTTGCTGTAAGTATATGGCCATATATCGTTCCTTATAAAGTTACGCTTGAAACCGCAGCAGCAGCACCGGAGTCACAGTCTTTACTGCTGATAGGAGCAGGGATATTCCTGCCTGTCATACTTGGCTACACTTTCTATTGTTATTATATATTCCGTGGCAAATCATCTCATCATCCGATATATTAAAAAATTTAAAAAAATAACCTCTTGTCTAAAAGGGTGGCAATGGTTTATTATTTTATGGCTTAGCGGATTATTATCCACATTACTTTTAACATATATAGTTAAATTAGTGTTTAGGATGATAGTATAGGTTTGATTTTTTGTTGTCACCCCGTGGTCAAGCCACGGAATAACACCGAATACATTTTTTGATCCATACAACAAGGCTTAATTTTCTTGCAATGACGTGTGTAAGTATATGACAAAAATCTCAGCATTTATTATTACTAAAAATGAAGCGGCAAGGATAGCAAGAGCTATAAATAGCGTAAAAAATATTGTTGATGAGGTGATAGTAGTAGATAGTGAAAGTACTGATGATACGGCTAGTATAGCTGAAGAATTAGGGGCAACGGTAGTGATAAAACCGTGGCTTGGTTATGTAGGGCAGAAATCTTTTGCCGAAAGTCTTTGTATAAATGATTGGATTCTTAATATTGATGCTGATGAGGAGCTGTCTAAAAATTTACAAGATGAAATAGAGTATATTTTTGTGTCCGGAAATCAAGATCGTTATTTAGCCTATCAAATAAAGCTTTTAATAATGCATCGTAATGACCAAAAGCCACGGGTGTTTGCTCCATTTAATAAATGTACCCGGTTATATAATAAAAAGTTTGCAAGCTTTGCAAATACCGTAAATAGCACTACTCATGATTCGGTGGTATTTAATAAAGATGTTGATTTTACAGATAAAGTTTATTTATTAAACGAAGCTGCTTATCATTATTCGGGTACTTCAATTGAGCAGTTGATAACTAAAGCAAATTTTTATTCTAGCGAGCAGGCAAAAGATTTAATGATGCAAGATAAAAAAGTTTCAAATATCCGAATAGCAACTGAAATGTTATGGTGGGTTTTTAAAGCATTTTTTATCAGACGATATTTTGTATTCGGTTTTGACGGGTTTGTAGATTCAATGATTTTTGCCTTTGCAAGATTTTTGCGTCTTGCAAAATTAAGAGAAAAACAAAAAAATAATTATGAAGGAAAATTTTAACGTTAGTAAATTAAAAAACGGTTTGACAATTTTAACATATAATATGCCTTATGTTAATTCGGTAGCGATAAATTTAATTGTTAAAGTCGGAAGCCGTTATGAAAATCCTGAAGAAGAGGGCATTTCTCATTTTCTTGAGCATATGGCTTTTAAAGGTACTAAAACAAGAACGGCAAAACAAATAGCCGAAGAATTTGATGAGATAGGTGGTCATTTTAACGCTTATACAGGTCATGAAAAAACAATATATTATGCACGAGTATTATCCAAAAATTGTGATAAAGCACTTAATATACTTGCCGATATAATACAAAATTCTATTTTCTCCCAAGAAGAGATAGCTAAGGAATATCAGGTGATATTACAGGAAATAGCCCATAGCCAAGATAATCCCGATGATTTAATATATGAGAAGTTTTATAGTAGCGTTTATAAGGATCAGCCGCTCGGTAAACCGATTCTTGGAACAAGCAAAACACTGGCTAGTTTTACTAAAGAACATTTTTTGAGTTTTATAGATAAACATTATAACGCCGGAAATCTGTATTTATCGGTTGCCGGGAATGTTGATCACGATAAAATAGTGGATATTGCAGAGCGATTATTTTCTTCTTTGAAGCAAGGAGTAAAAAGTAGTTTTCTACCTGCAAGATATATAGGAGGTAATAGCTTTATCAATAAGGATTTGGAGCAAACTACTTTAATACTGGGTTTTGAAGGAATGCCGTATATTAATTTAGAAAGGCTTTACCGAACACAGCTACTTGCTATAATATTCGGTGGTGGTATGTCTTCACGTTTATTTCAACATATTCGTGAAAGGCTAGGGCTTGCATATGCAGTCGGTAGTTATAATAGTACATATGTTGATAGTGGAGTATTTACTATTTATGCAAGTACCGCACATGATAAATTGGAATTATTATGCAAAGAGCTGAAAAATGAAATAACCAAGATGACTGAAAAAGTTAATGAAGAAGAGATGATTAGAGCTAAAACGCAACTACGAAGTAATTTGTTGATGGCACAAGAGAAAGTAGCTTATAAATCAGAAGAAATCGGTAAAAATTATGCGGCTTTCGGTAAATATATTTCGCCTGAAGAGATCATGGAAATTATTACGAATATAAAAGCTGATGACATTATTAATACGGCAAATAAAATATTTAGTGGTACTATTACATTGGCAATTATTGGTCCCAGTACTCTTTCTTATGAATTTTGAGATTAATAAATGAAAAAAAAATTATATGAAGGTTCGAGTAAAATCTTATATTCTGCCGAAGAAGATTTTTTACTTATAATGGCTTTTTCCGATAAGGCCATTTTAGAAACCGGTGAGACTGTTGATATATCAGGTAAAGGGGTACTTAATAATAATATTTCTTCTTTTCTAATGGATAAACTGGAAATGATCGGCTTATCAAATACATATCCTTCGTCCATCCCAAATTCTTTTACAAATCTACCGCATGCTACCGATGATATTATTACTTGTATCGGAAAAACCTCGACATATTGAATTAATTGCTCCCTCATATTTATTTTTTCGATAAAATGATTTTCAATGCCGATCATTGATTTTAAGGTCCGAAGTCGTGAATTTAAATATCCGATAGTTAATGAGTATCAAATATTAAATTTTGGTTGGTTAACTAGGGATGAAATTAAAGCAGTAAAAGAGCAAGCTTTGCGTATATATGATTTTCTAAGCGGCTTATTTATCGGTGTCGGGATTCGGCTTGTTGAGTGTAAACTAGAATTTGGGCGTGTGTTTAACGGTGAAGAATCTATCATTATGTTAACTGATGAAATTAGTCCAGATAATTGTAGATTATGGCACATTAACAGTAATGAGAAATTAGGATTTGAATTGCTTGAAAACAAACCGAGTAAAGCTTTTGAATCATATAAGCTAATAGCTGATCGTTTAAAAGAAAAATAAATATATTGTTTAAGCGGCATGTGCTATTTTGAACTTGAAAAAGCTCTGATGTCATGCCGTGACTTGATCACGGCATCCAGAAAAAGTAAAATAAAGACTGGACCCCGTGGTCAAGCCACAGGGGTGACATCGGAAAGCTTATCCACGCGGGAATGACTTTTTTAGTTTTTAATAATTTTTTACAGTAGCAAAGATGAAAATACGATTTATTATAATAAGCTTTTTAGCTTTAATCTTAGTAGGGTGGGGATATGCTGCCTATAAATTTGAATATCAAAGTAAAGAGAATATTATCTCTATACTTGATAAATATGAAGAATATATAACTTATGATTCAATAAAAGTTAATAAATATAGGTTTAGTGTTACTTTAAATAAAGTAATGTTAAAACCTATAGATTTTTATTACGATGAGATAGTTATTAGACACGTACCGTTTTTGAATATTACAAAAATTGATTCTTACGGAAATAATGTAAAAATTACTACTGCTAAGGATGAAGAAAGTATTTTTTATTCTCCTGATCATCATACAACAATTTGGTTTAGAAAATCTTTATTTAATAGAGAGTCTGATTATTGGAAATTAAGCATGAGTGATAGAAAATCAACTCTATATAGTTCTAGGGATGCAGAAAAATTAGCAGAAAGCGATATTAGTAATTCTGTAATTACTAATACTAAAACATTGGATAATCTTAATTTATTAACTTTGGATAGAAAAAGTGTCGTTTCATTTACTTCTGAAAACTATAGTAAAAATTTATCTGACAAAGTTTTTAAATTTTTAAGAGATAAAATAGGAGAAGGAGCTAATTTTGACTCATTTGAATATGATGTAGCACACTTGGATGTATTAAATGTGCCAACTACTTATAAAGGCCAACTAAAGCTTAAATATAGTGATGAGCTAGTAGCTCTTGGAAAACTATTAATTCAAAACTTTTCTCTAGATCAAAAGCAAGATGAGAATGTGCATGCTGTTATTTTTATGCAAATATTAGGCGAATTAGTAAAAGGTAAGCCATTTTTATTTGCGTGCGATATTGAAAGAAAAGGAAAAGTAGAAAGTAATTTATATAAATTAAATATAGAAAAAGATAAAATTTTTGATTTTACTTTAAATATTAAATCTACTATAGAACCTTCGGAGATATATCAAAAGACGGCAGTTGAAGCTTTAGGACGTTACTTTAGCAATGGTTTAAATAAAAGCGCTGAGTTAGACAAAATTTTTAAACTAAGTAGCCCTATTACTCAAGAAGACGGAGAGAAAATAATGGGGGTTTTTGCAAAAATAAATAATTCCGAGTTTAATTTAAAAGGTGAGTTTGATCCTGAAGAAAAAAAATTATCCGGTAAAACTAATCTTGTAATGGATGATTTTAATTTTGATATTGATATTGATATGCCTAATTTAGAGAATCCTCTGAATCTAGAAAGCGTAATAAAATTATCGGATCCAAATGCGTTTATAAATAATTTTGTGAACTATACTAATAATGCTATTGTACCGGTGCTTAATAAAGTAGAAGATTCTAAGGAATTTGCTTTAAATCTAGAAAAACAATCTTCAGTAATAAAGCAATACGGCTTTGGGGCAATAGAAGCTTTTAGTCAAAATTCTGAATTAAAAGACGGCGAATCTCTAATAGTTGATATAAAAGGTAAAGATGACGGGTTAACTATTAACGATAAAACTATAGATCAGATTTTTAGTGATGCAAGAGTATTAGAATTTATGAATGCTATGGCTCAAATAGATCAAGAAAAAAAACAAGTTGTCGGTAAATAATTTAAAGTATTGTCCGGTTCAAGAAATCGGGTTGCCATCCTGCGACTTGATCGCAGGATCCAGCTTAAAATACTAAAATTATTAGCATTTTGAATTGTATTTCTGGACCCCATGGTCAAGCCACGGTATGACAGCGGACTTTTCAAGAGCTATACCGGCAACTTCCAAAGCGGAAACCTAGAAAAAATAAGTTAGAATAAAAAATGATAAATATTTCCTTATCCGACGGTAGTGTAAGACAATTTGAAAAAGATATTACCGCCTATGAAGTGGCAAATGCAATTTCAATGTCACTTGCAAAACAAGCAATGGTTGCTGAAATAAACGGCGAGCTTAAAGACTTAAGTACTGTAATTGAAAATAATTGCAAGCTTCGTATTTTAACCGTAAAAGATCCTAAATGTCTTGAGATAATAAGGCACGATGCAGCTCATTTAACTGCTGAAGCCGTAAAGGAGCTGTTCCCTGAAACTCAAGTAACGATCGGTCCTGCAATTGAAAACGGCTATTATTACGATTTCGCTCGTGATAAGCCTTTTACTAACGATGATTTAGCTGTTATAGAAGCTAAAATGCAAGAACTTTCCAAGAAAAACGAGAAAGTAACAAGAGAGTTATGGAATAGGGATAAAGCTGTAGAATTTTTTAAGTCGATAGGAGAGCATTATAAAGCCGAAATTATTGCTTCAATACCAATGGATGAGCCGATTACTTTATACAGGCAAGGTAATTTTATTGATTTATGCCGAGGACCGCATGCTCCATCTACAGGGTTTGTTAAGCATTTTAAGCTGATGAAAGTTGCCGGCAGCTATTGGCGAGGTGATAGTCGTAATGAAGTATTACAGCGTATATACGGTACTGCTTGGGCTACAAAAGAGCAGCTAGATAATTACCTTTTTATGCTTGAAGAAGCCGAGAAACGTGATCATAGAAAGCTTGGGCGTGAGCTTGATTTATTTCACTTTCATGAAGAAGCTCGAGGCATGGTATTTTGGCATGATAAAGGCTGGAGTATATATAATATAGTTGAGCAATATATCAGAAAAAAAATTCGTAAGAACGGTTATACTGAGGTTAAGACTCCTGTTTTAGTTGATAAGAGCCTTTGGGAAGCTTCAGGACATTGGGGAAAATTCCGTGACGATATGTTTGCCTTAGAGGCTGATGACAAGACATTAGTTTTAAAACCTATGAATTGTCCTTGCCACGTGCAGATTTTCAAACAAGGTATCAAGAGCTATCGTGATTTACCGCTTCGTATGTCGGAGTTTGGATTGTGTCACCGTAATGAGGCATCCGGTGCATTGCACGGTTTAATGAGAGTACGGAGCTTAGTACAAGATGATGCACACATATTTTGTGCAGAGGAACAAATTACTGATGAGACAGTTAGTTTTTGTAAATTACTGACGGAAGTTTATAAAGATTTCGGCTTTACCGATATAAAGGTAAAGTTTTCTGATCGCCCTGAAATTCGTGCAGGCAGCGATGAAGTTTGGGATAAGGCCGAGAATGCTTTGAAAGAAGCAGTAGAAAAAGCAGGGTTTACTTATACGCTAAACCCGGGTGAGGGGGCATTTTACGGTCCAAAACTTGAGTTTGTATTAACCGATGCGATAGGGCGGCAATGGCAATGCGGTACGCTTCAGATGGATTTTGTATTGCCGGAGCGACTTGATGCTAGCTATGTTGCAGCAAGCGGTGAAAAGAAAAGACCTGTAATGCTGCATAGGGCAATACTTGGTTCACTTGAGCGTTTTATCGGTATATTGATAGAAGAATATGCGGGGCGTTTCCCGCTGTGGCTTGCACCCGTACAGGTTGCTATTGCAACAATCACAAGCGATTTAAATGATTACGCTTTAGAAGTACAAAAAGCTTTAATTGATAATGGTGTAAGAATGGATATTAATATCTCACCTGATAAAATTAATTATAAAATTTGTGAGTTTTCTAATCAAAAAGTACCGATGATTGCCGTAATCGGTAAGCAGGAAAAAGAAAATAAACAAGTAACAATTAGAAGACTCGGAACTACTGACCAGGAAGTATTATCGGTCGAACAGTTAATAACATTAATTAGGGAAGAGAATAGTAAGTATCTTTAAGAAAAAATGTATACTTTTCTAATGACTCTTCATTTACTCGTAGTATATATGAAATTTGGAATTGCTCAAAAGAATTGCTTTAGATCGTCTAATGCTTCGATGTCATTCCCGCCTACGCGGGAATGACATAAAGAGTATTTACCGATCCACGCAACAATGCCCGCTCGCAATGACGGCTTGGGTATTCATACACAGAAGTTTCCTAAATTTGACCAATATTTCTTCAATTTATGAAAATCAAAACTAATCCCGTTTCTTTTTTATGGTCTGTTATAAAGCCGTATAAATATTTATATCTGATCATGATGTTTGCACCGCTTGCAAGCGGCGTCTATCCTATTATATATAACTACGCCGTAAAGCTTTTACTTGATTTATTTACACAAAATGAACAAATTACGTTTGCCCAAAGTTATAAATCGGTAGTGTGTTTTTTACAGGAGTTTTGCACTTAGCAAAATTGCGTATCAGCTAGAAGCCATCTAATGTTGTTCTGAATTGATGTTTTTATAACTTCCCAATTTTGTTGATATAAAGTAATTTTTTTATTTATCCTTCTTTTGTTCATATCGAGCCAGATGGCAAATTGAATTATTATTTAAATTATATAAAAGTCATGCAAAAATTGAAAATCTTAAAGGGAGAAGTAAATCTGCAAGAGTTTTGTATGAATTATATGGTAAATTATGTGGTGTGCTTATTTTTCATGGATTATCGAATTGTGTAGAATTAGCA
>JAPYLE010000007.1 GCA_027293795.1 Rickettsia endosymbiont of Ixodes persulcatus | reverse complement strand
GAAACAAAGTGTATCAACATAAATCCAGGATCAGTATGATAGCGGGGCTTCGTAATAATCAAATTATAGAGTCAGTAATATTTGAAGGAAATTGTAATAAAGAAATATTTACAACCTATGTAGAGACTATATTAACTAAAGAATTACATCCTGAACAGACTGTTGTAAAAGAATAACAATCAGATTTAGTATAAATTATCTTACAAATTCTATCAGGACATTGTAAGATAATTTATACTAAATCTGATTGTTATTCTTTTACAACAGTCTGTTCAGGATGATACAGATTTAAGTGATTGTTTCATAGTTTCTAAGGAGAGTTTTTATGCCATCAAAAACAACGTATCTAAAAGTAAAGAATAATACTACAAGTAATATAACTACAGCAGTGCGTAATATTGATAATTATGATTGGGGTAGCAAGAATAGACCAGATCACAATTTTAATAATAAAGTTATTAAACCATCTAGAGAATTAATAATGCCTGAAGATATTAATACTTATGCTACTGCAAATTTATATACACTTGATTTAATATTTGATGATCGTACAAAAATATCTTGTCGAATTGATCAAGGCGTTGCAGCCGTTAGAAAAGAACAGTTTATAGATTATATACCTGCTACTATATTGGGAGCTGCCGTACTTAATCCTGCTGCTGCTGTGGGGGTAGTTGCTTCCACCTATATTGGGGATGCTATTTATTCAAGCATCCAACATAGTGAACGTGGTATAATGGGCTCAGGAGATCATGCGAATCATGCTGCATCAATTAGTGTTATGGGAGATACTGTTGTGGTAGACGTGACCTAGACCTTGAGCATTTAGAGTCTATAATATAATTGATTTAAAGCAAGTAACTAATTTTAGGTATTTTTCAACAAAGGTACGAAAAGTCCTGTGTATGGGGCAAAAGTTAGATTTTGTGCTAATTGTACAAATAAAACATCAGTATGGATAAATACTCAAGTTTTCACAATGCTTATAATACAAGTAAAGAACCAGTATTTGGAATGAGTCATTGCTTTAATGAGGTGTAGAAGTCAAGCCGGATTGTTGAAAAAGTATTTTTATATCCCTATCCCTACTGTGTAATAACTGTACCTATTTCCTATGGTCTAGCTATATATTACATCCGAGGACTTACAAAGATGACGTAGCCAATTTTTCAAGTTCATCGAGTATACGAATAAGTTATGTGGGGCATGTAACATTTTTAATTCAAATAGAAGGTTTAAATATCCTAACTGATCCGGTATGGTCAGAACGAGTTAGTCCTTTTACTTTTGCAGGACCAAAGAGAGTGGTAAAACCAGGTATTAATTGATTTACCTAAAATAGATATTATATTAATAAGTCATAATCAGTATGACCATTTAGATATTAAAACAATTAAAGATCTATGGGTACGAGATAATCCTAAGATTATTACACCGCTAATGAATGACGTAATAATCAAAAAACATATTACTGATGCAGAAATTGTTACCTTAGGGTGGTGGAGAATCATATAAAGTAAACTCAGCCCCATTTTGTGACAAGCGTGAGGAGCAAAGCCTATATACTAATAGGCGAGACGACGAACAACGAAGCACAAAGGGGGGATCAGTTTGCTATAAAGAACAAAATATTTGTTTAGAACCGACACAGCATTGGTCAGCTAGAGGAATATTTGATAAAAATAAAGCATTATGGGGAACTTTTATCATTAAAACTAAGATAGGAGATATTTGTTTTATAGGTGATTCGGGTTATAACGGTACTCTTTTTAAAGAGATCGGAAAAAAATATAATATTTTAATAAGCCTTAGTCCAATAGGGGCTTATGAACCAAGATGGTTTATGAAGCCGGTGCATATGAATCCTGAAGAAGCAGTATTTACTCATTTAGACTTAGGCTCTCAATACTCTACAGCTAGTCATTTTGATGTCTTTCAATTAGCTGATGAAGCCTTTAACGTGGCTCCTTTGGAACTCCGGCAAGCTATGAAAAAGCATAATATCGATGAAAATAAGTTTATTATTCCTGAAATAGGTGAGTTTTTTCTATTTGATAAAAACGATTTATAATCTATAAAACGCCTGTAGTAATTATAGCAGGTATGTATTTTCTTTCTTCTTCAATTAAATATTCTTGACGTCTTTTAGAAAAAAAATCATCTACTATAGAAATATTTTTATCAATTTGATTTTTGGTAAAAATCTTATGCGTCTCATCAATTACATTGTCTTCCATTTTATATTATTCTCCGGTATTTTTACTAAACAACATAGTCATAGAATAAGCAAGTACAGCAAACATGCAAAGATATAAAATCGGGAATAGGTTAAAATCAAATGATTTTATTACCTTTGCACAAATATAATTAGCAGTACCGGACATTAACATTGAGCCGATATTATGTCCTAAACTTATAACACGGTAACGTTCTTTAACTACAAAAGACTTAATAACTATACTATGAGCAAGAGCGTTAAAAGGGGCGACCGATGCAGCTAACATTAAACTAGCTGCAAGCCCTAAATTAGTCATTTGATATTTTACCGCTATCACAAAAAATACACTTGCTGTAATAGTACATATAAATGCGGTTTTTAATACTGAATTAACTCCTAAGCGGTCGGCAATAAAGCCGGCAATCGGCATGCAAATAGCAAAGCATATTACTATTAAGACTGAAAAAGAACTCATAATAATACCGACTGAAGGCAGTACGATCGGTAAATATTGCTTCATAAAAATGATTGCAATTTGATATGTTGCTCCAAAACCTCCGGCTAAGAATATAAGCAATAAAATATATTTCCATTGCTTTTTAATTATGAAGTTAAGTTTTTCAATAGAATCTTGGCTATCATCTGCTTCTTTAAATTCCGGTGTTTCATCAAATTTCTGACGATAATAAATAGTTGTTAATGCAAGCGGTAAACTTAACAAAAACGGAATACGCCAACCCCACTCCGGAAAAATATGAGAATTAAAGAAATTAGTTGCACCAATCCCACACAATAAACCCATCACCCCCGTACATCTAGTTATAGCTGAAACAGTAAATCGGTATTTTGCCCCTAAATGTTCCATAACATAAATTGCTGCACCGTCATACTCCCCTCCAATAAAAATACCTTGCATGAAGCGACATAAAACTAAAATTATTGTACTCCAAACTCCTATCGAAGAATAATCAGGCAATAAACCGATTATTAAGGTAGGAATTACAATGCCGATAATCGTAAAACTTAATGCTCTCTTTCGACCGTATATATCCCCTATGCATCCAAAAATATAAGCCCCGATAGGCTTTGATAAATATGCCGCCGCATAAACGGCAAAAACATTTACAAGCTTTGTTAATGGAGCAGTACCGGCTGAAAAAAATTTGTCGGCAATAATTGCCGCTGAGAAACCATATAAACTATAGTCGTAATACTCAATGATAGTGCCTAAAAAAGCACCGAGAACTTTATTGCTTGATTTTGTTTGTTTCATTTTAAAGGTATACTGTGAGTAAACGAAAAGTAGGTAGACGAAGTTTAATTTGGAAAAAAGCAAGACGCCTTGAAGCTGATAACCGCAGCGTACATACTAGTGTGAGGATTATCAGAAGAGACAACGTAGCTAACTTTTCAAATTAAACGAATATACATGACCGCTTTGGCCGTTACTTAAAATCCTTCAAAGACCTTTATGTAAAGGTGGACTTCATATGTCTAAACTTAAATGAGTATTAGACAGGGACGATATCCTAAAAGTTAGTGGTAGTCCTAGGTTGATATTAAGCTCACGAACCAAGCAGCCAAGTGCTAATATATCACTTTCCCATTTTACGTGCAAGGTTTTCTAGATAACCTGCTATAGTAGTTAAGGTTTCTGCGAATTTTTCTTCATCGGGATGATTTTTTTGAAAACCGTTTTTTTCAAACTTTTCTGTTATGCTTGCTATTTCAGCTTGAGCATTAAGGGATGCCATAACTAATAATAGCTCAAAGGAGGCTGTAGGATTAACAAGTTTAATTTCAGTTATTTTATCATTCAATTTATTCGCTAAAGATAGTAATTTTTCCTCATCTCCATTATTACAATATAATTGAAAACTCTTGTTATTTAATGTTACCGTAACAATTGACATAATTATTTTTGCTGTTTTTTTATTTCTTCAAGTTCATTAATATAAATATTAATTTGATCTAGCATTTTTATATAATTATCTTTTAATTCTTTATTTTCGTTTTGATTATTTACAAGCATACTCAATAAATCATCGAGTTTATACTCCACTTCTTTCATTAATTTCTTTAGACCGCTTACATAACTTGCTTCTAAAGGTAATTTGTACGTCGAGCTGATACTCTTCCTCAAGTACTTTTTTGTACGCTACGGTGCTGTGCTTTCCTTGTCTCCTTCAAATTCTTCTTTATTAGCTTCGTCATGTAAGCGGTCTAACATTTTATTATCCATTTTTGTCTAAGCATTAATTATGAATGGATGACTTACAATAATAATCGATAACATTATAATAGATATAACTACTAATTGTTTTTTACGTTTATAATTTATTAATGCCGTAGCTCTTTTATTATTTAATAATTTTTCTGTCTCGTTCTGTTTAGTAGCTTCTATCTGCTCTGCATTTCGATCTTTTACATTAAGATAATCTAAGTATAATTTTAAGTAACCTCTTACGTATACTTCTCCCGGTAAAATGTCAAAATCACCCTCTTCTAAAGCTACTAGATATTTTTTTCTAATTTTTAAATCACTAGATACCTGATTTAAAGTTTTACCTGAATCTAACCTAATTTGCTTAAGCATTGACGACATAATTTACTCAAGTTTTTGTAAGAATATTTCAAATTTCTTATTTGCTAAAATAATTATATTTAAGTCTATAGTTTCTTGAGATTTAATTTCTTTAATAAAATCAAGAAAATTTCTAACTAAATTATTATTATCAATCCATAAATCTAAATCAATAGTTGTTTTAGATTTATTAATTATTTTTATTAATAATCTACGTTGTTTGTCATATAAATCATCTTTTAGCGATTGAATTCCAAGACGACGCCAAAATGAATCGTTCAACTGCCTATCACAAGCTTTACGTAACCAATCAAGACTAAACATATCGCTTATCGCAAAATAGGCTTCTGCTATCTCTTTATTATTTCCTGAAGTCTGTTTTGTTATGTATATAGTGTCAAATACTGAAATTAAATTGTCAAATGTAGCGATAATAGCAGCAAATAATTCCCCTACTCCGCTAGTTGTATAATAATTTAATTTTTCTTCAAATCTTATTTTAGTTTCTCCGACTAATAAAGTACCTACCGTTTTTCTTAAGTTTTGTGCAGGAACTCTAAACTCTTCTATAGTTTCGCTAATATTAATAGGGTGTTTTAAATTTTTAATAAACCAAGAAATACCCCGACGCATTAATTTTGTTATTTCGGTAAACATATCAATTTTTACATTGTAATCAATATTAGCGGGTAAATTGCTCACTGTTTCCCATATGTCATCAAGATCAAAAATTTCACAAATAATGGTATATGACCTTATTATATCACAAAGAGGAGCCCCAATCTCACGCTTTACAATACTAATAAGCGGCCCTCCAAGCTGATTAATTATTTTATTTATAGTAACGGTTTTAATAATCTCATGTTTAAGAGGATGAGATAAAATTTCATTATGAAACTTTTTTTGCATCATTTCCGGAAAATAATCTATAAGATATGCGTCAAAATATTTATCATAGGAAAAAGTAGAATTAAGTAACTCGTGATAAGCCGACCTTTTACTATATGATAGCAGTACGCAAAGCTCAGGACGAGTTAATACTTCACCGCTGATAGCTCTTCTATTCAATTCTTCTACACTAGGCAAGAATTCATTTTCCCGTTCTAATACTTTTTCTTCTTCTAAAATGTCTATAAATTGACTAAGTATATTAACGGTTAAAGTAGGAGATAGTTGCATAATCGTTATTGCTTCGGTTTGCTTATAATTATCAAGCAATACTAACTCTTCAACTTGCTTTGTCATATCGTTTAGAAGTTTATTACGTTCTTCTAAAGTAATTTTTCCTGAGGTTACTGCACTACTTAAAGCAATTTTAATATTTACTTCATGATCGGAGCAATCAACACCTGCTGAATTATCAATAAAGTCGGCATTTATGCGTCCGCCTTTTTTAGCATACTCAACTCTACCTCTCTGTGATACACCGACATTACCGCCTTCTG
>JAPYLE010000006.1 GCA_027293795.1 Rickettsia endosymbiont of Ixodes persulcatus | reverse complement strand
TTGGTGCTACTGACTAAAAAAACCAAATCAGCCGCATCAAGAGCTTTATTTGGATACTGTCTTAAAGGACCTGCCGGAATCAAAAATCCGTTACCGAAAAGCCTTTGGCTATCTACTGAAATTATAGTAAAATCTTTATGAAAATGAGGATTTTGTAGAAAATCATCAACTATTATTATATCAGGTTTAAGCTCATTAATTAACGGCAAAACCTCTTTGATATTTTTAGTAGCAATAACTAGTCCGTATTTTGCAAGTATTACCCCCTCATCTCCTACCTCTAGAACAGTATGTCTTGCATTTACAATAGCTGCGTTTTTAAGCTTGCTACCATAACCCTTAGTAACTATTACAAAACTTACATTTCTAGCCTTTAGTAATTTGGCTAGATATATTACTATTTGTGTCTTACCAGTACCTCCTACGCTACAATTACCGACACAAATAACCTTAGCAGGCAACATAACATGTTGAGCTAGACTAGCTCGCAAATAACCTAAAAATTGATATATCAGACTTACCGGCAAAAGCAAATAAGCTATAATATTTTGCTTCTGCCAAAATTTAGGATATAAAAGTTTGATCATATTAATATAAATTAGGTTAATATTGGTTTTGTTGTGTGGTGCAGCTTTTCCTTTTTCCTATTGTTATCCCGCAACTTGCGAACTAAATCCAGTTAAAAATACTAAAATTATTAGTATTATAAGTTGTGATACCGTGTAGGGGCCACGGTATGACATCAGAGTGTTCTTCAAGAACCACACAACAAGCCTATTTTCAGCATTTACAGCAGTTAAAAATAAAGTCAAACGGATTGATTGCTTTATTGTCTAGGAGAATTTCAAAATGCAAATGTTCACCCGTTGCATTACTGGTTCTTCCTTGTATACCGATAAATTGACCACGCTTAATTTTATTTCCTTCTTTAACTTGTATTTCCTTTAAATGAGCATATTTCGTAACAAATTTGCTTCCATGTTTAATCTCGACAAAATTCCCGTAATCAGGTGCTCTCTAGCTGCTTTTATAACGACCCCGCTTGCCGCCGCATATATCGGGGCTGCTTTTTTAGCTTGTAAATCAATACCGCTATGGAAACATTTCTTTTTTCTTTTCTTCTTATGAGGACTTTTTCTAGTTCCGTAATGACTGGTAATTTTCGGTTCGTATTCCGGTAACATGACCGGTATTGTAGCAATTATTTTGTCAAGCTTGGTTAGTTCTGAAATATTATTCCTATGAGTTTATTTTTTTGCAAAATAACTAGCTTCCGGTTTAGAGAGAAACTTATATTTTGAATTTAGTTTGTCATAAGTACCTTTATATTGGCTATTTTTATTTCGGCTGCTTTATTAAATTCTCCCGGATTTTTATTATGAAATTTTTGTAAAAAAATCTTATTTTGTTTAGGGTTATTAATTATTAGACCTAAGTTTTTTGCATATATACATTTGCTATTTTTATAGTCCCTTTGGTGGTTAAAACCTCCATCTTCCAGATGGAAAAGCTTTAGCTTGCCATGTGCGCCATAATGCGTTAGCATCACAAGCACCATGAGTTCAATACGTCAGGAAATTACGTACTGTTTACTATAGTCGC
>JAPYLE010000005.1 GCA_027293795.1 Rickettsia endosymbiont of Ixodes persulcatus | reverse complement strand
ACCGATTATAATTCATGAACAGAATTTTTACCTTGGAAAAGTTAATAAATTTTTTGCAAGCTTTGCTAAAAAGATAGCTATTTCTTATGAAAACGTAAAAAATTTACCGGAATTTGCAAAAAGTAAAATAGTAGTTACCGGTGGGATAGTTAGAAAAAATATTAGAAATCTAGATTCTGTGGCGGGGCCACGGAATGACAAGCTCTTTACAATATTTATTTTTGGCGGTAGTCAAGGAGCTAAATTGTTTTCAGAGTTGATACCTGCAAGTATCAAAATTTTAATACAAAAAGAGCCGCAACTGAAATTACATATAATTCAGCAAGCAGCATTAGATGATCAAGTAAAAATAAAAGATATATACTCGAAATTAAACATTACTTATGAACTTGCTGAATTTTTTGATAATATGGCATTGCAATATAAAGAAGCCGATTTAGTGATTTCAAGAGCAGGTGCTTCTACAATAGAAGAGTTGACATATATAGGATTACCGGCGATCTTTATTCCACTACCTAGTGCTGCGGATAATCATCAATATTACAATGCAAAATTGTTGGAAGATAAAAAAGCAGGATGGTATTTAGAGCAGAATAATATTTCTGCAGGAAAATTAGCAGATAAAATACTTGATTTGATAAGTAATCCAAAGATATTAGAGGATGCTTCACAAAATTTATTAAAAAGAAGAAAAGAAGGGCATAAGTTATTAAGTAACCTAATAGAAGAGGTGATTTAAATTTTGTTTTTCGTCATTGCGAGCGGCTATAGGCTTTGTTGCATGGATCGAAAAACGCGTGCGATGTCATACTGTGGCCTGACCACGGTATCCAAAAATATAACTTAAAATACTAATAATTTTAGTATTTTTAACCGGATCCCGTGATCAAGTCGCGGGATGACAATCGGGAAATTGATCCATGCAACAAGACCAAAAATACCTCAAAATAACAATAATTTAATTAAGCACATAGAACTTTGGTGCTTTATTCTTGCAAGTTTGGCTATTATATGGCATTAACCATAATAAAAGTTTTGGAATAATATAAATATATGTTAAAAAAAATTATAATATTATTTTTAGGAATGTTTTTACTTTCAGGTTGTACCGATAATTTTAGAAGTTACTTTCAAAAATCCGCAAATAATAGATTGGCTGATAGTAAAGGTGCTAAAGGCGGCAAAAGAAAACCTGTATATAATAATAAATATATTACTTTAGCTAAAAAGAATATAGTAGAAGATGATCTTGATTATGATAACGACGATGATGATGACTATGATAGCGATAGTCCTTTAAGAGGAGAGAGGATCGATCCTGTAAAGAGAAATCGTGAAATGTATCTTAAGATGATTAAAAGGGATATAGCAAGGCAAAAAGTAGAAGCCGGTGAAGTTGAATCCGATGATGATATGACTTTAAGTAGAGCAAATAAAAAGGTCAGAAAAGATGATAGCGATAAAGAAAAAAAGATGCAAGAGGAATTAAATCAGATAAAAGCAATGCTTAGAGAAACTAAGCGTGATATATCAAAATATACTTGTCCAAATGCTACAGTAAACCAAAATTATGCACCGCCCGTTACAAATTATGAGCCTGTAAATTATCCACCGGTAAAAAATGGTAAGCCGTATAATAACAATTCTAAGGTAAAGCAAAAATTTATCCGTGAAGATGATGATAACGGCAGTAATGCTTGTTCGATATAATGTATGTCATTCCTGCAAAGGCAGGAATCGATCATCTTAAGAAACATACACCAAACATTTTAATTTCCTAATACTGTTTCTATAATTTAAATTACGTGATATATTTATCACTATTTAATAGGTTGATTATTTTTTAAGTAAGATTATTATTTATTAATAAAAATTAATATCTGAATATAGAAATATAAATTTTAAAAGATCAAGAGCTTGAAAAAGCTTATGGAATGGCTTCAGATGATGTTTCTATTCAAGCAACAAGAGGACAGATATTATATGCTTTAAAAGCTGTGGAATCTGCAAAACAACATTTGACAGACAAGACACAAGAATTTTGCAATAAATTAAATGACTACGGTATGTGTATTCTTTATTCATTTGCTAGTTATAAAAGAAGCGGTAAGGACATATTAGAATTTATATCACCTTATTTATTAAAAAACGCATCTGATATAGAATATATTAAGGCATATATTCCCGAAGGATATATAAAAGAGAGTAATAAAAATGATGCTATGGAATTGCTTGGTAAACGAGAAGTAAGAGACTATTTAGATCAAAAATCTTCTGAGTTAGTAAATAAATCACCTGTACCCTCTACCCCTTCTACAACAGATACATTTAATTATGATAGTGATGAAATTCCAGTTGTCGGAGCAGAGCAAACGACACCGAATGCTGAACAAGCTTGATATAACCGGCATCTATGGTTTAGTAAAATCCATATAGCCTCTTATTGCTTTTGAAAACCATATGCTTTTTTATAGTCCCTTTGGTGGTTAAAACCTCCATCTTCCAGATGAAAAAGCTTTAGCTTGCCATGTGCGCCATAATGCGTTAGCATCACAAGCACCATGAGTTCAATACGTCAGGAAATTACGTACTGTTTACTATAGTC
>JAPYLE010000004.1 GCA_027293795.1 Rickettsia endosymbiont of Ixodes persulcatus | reverse complement strand
TACCTTCTCTAGATGCTTTATAGTTTTTTGTTGTTTCTCTTCTTTTAGCGCTTGTTTTTTTTGTAAACAACTTATCCCTGAGTTTCTTTTTTTTCGCTCAGATGAACATGAAGAAAAACTAGGATCGGGAAATATTTTTTTTCTAAATGAACTAATGAGTAAAACTATATAAAGTTGTCGTTCTCTTTTTTCAGGTATAGGGGATATATGCTTTACTCTATACTCCGGCTTAAGCAAAAAATTTTTATTGTGTATAATTTTTTCAACATCACTTTTAGTTAGCATTCCTTCTGCTAATTTTTTCTCAATATACTCCAGTAAATTTAATACATAAAAAGGAATTGCCTGCTTTCTATAATTTAGGAAAGATTCTGTAATAAATTCAATATATTTTTCTTTATTAAGTTTAATATAAGCAACATCAAAAAAATAAGTTATCAGTGCTGCATTATCAATCATAAGCATTGAAGAAATTCGTTTAAAAGAGTTTTTAAGTTTTAAATCTTCTCCTAATTCCGGATGATTAACTATATTTAATAAAAAATTAACATAATGTAATCTATTTTCCATATTGTTTGCATAATACATAACTAATTCTTCAGCACTCAGTGCTATTTTTCTAAATTGCACAGCATCATTTTCTAAATATATATTCACTACTTTTTGCACTAGTCGATGCACTATACATTCAGATGGAGTACTCCCCGGACTCACCATTGAGTAAATGCGAAGTAAGTGCATAGCCTCACTTAAAAGATCACTTTCATAAACGGTAGAAAACGTTTGAATGGAAATTTCTGGAAACAAGAAAGACATAATATTTAAAATTTCAATTGCAGTTTTTCCTGCTTCCTCTTCTCGATTTATAATATCTAATGTTATTTTCCAGGTTGTATAGAGGGTTTTTAAATAAGGATCGTTATTATATATCCTAAAATTAAAATCTAATACTTCTCTATTTTTTACTTTAAATATTCCTATATAATTTTCTATACCAAAACCTTTATCGATATTTCTTTTATTTTTAATATAAGCAATGGCTTGTTGTAGTGCTAAAGGCAGTCCTTGCAGCAAATTATGCAGTACTTTTAGTTTAGCATTCTGGTCATCATTGCTTATAGATAATCCATGCTTAACTAACGCTAATGATTCTTGTTCTGTAAATACATCTAACGAAATAACTGGCGCTGCATTTTGCCAATTTGTATACCGTGACGTTATAAGGAGACTAGGCTTATTACCTACCATTGATTTTGGAAGAAACGGCTCCATTTCTACATAATTTTCGACATTATCAAAGATAAAAAGGCTTTTTTGATCAGAAAAATATTCATATATTTCTTCTACAATGTTTTCAAGATCTTTATATTCTCCATCTTTATCCCTTTTTTCAATAGCCAATTTAGCCGCTAATTTGAAAAATGAGCGAGACATATCTATTTTTGTCTCGCTGTTAATCCATAATACATTATTATCATACTCCGCAACATGTAGTTGTGCGTAACGTAAAGCCAGCTGTGTTTTACCTATGCCTCCTAAACCACTGACTACTGCTTGCGTGCCGCTTACTAACTCCATATTTGAAACTGAAGCCAATGACATTTCAGATATAGCGCTAACAATGGTTGCCGTCCTCCCTAATAGCAAGGTCCTATGAAGTTCATTAAGGGCTGTTTCTCTTCCAATAAAGTTTTCTACCGGCGCCCTGAGATCGAAAATTAGGGATTTTTTTACGCCAGGTTTTACCACTGAAATACCTTGAGCTCCATTTATAATTTTTGTAAGTATAGTCTGCGCCTTTGATTGTAGCGTTGCCGACTGTAAAAGATAGGTGTAGCTCTCTAAATCACTTTGAAAACCACGTTCTTGCTGAGGATTTATTACTTGCTCGTAGTCCTGCGCATAATCTTCTATAAGTGCATTATTTGCATTTTTTTCCCAACTTAAGACGTTTCGATAACCATAGGGATCAATTTCGACAAACTTTACTTTTTTATAATAGTTTGTGGAACTTCCCTTTATACATAGACCTACTTTTTCAAATAAATCAGTCGTATAAATTTTATTTTCATTTTCATCTTGTATTGCATTTCCTAAAATGCTTAGCCTAAATTTTTTAAGATTTGGATCAAAGTATTTATCTGAGTTTCCCAATATAATAGCTTTAGTAATGTAGTCTACCGAAACATAAGCAACCTTACTTTCTTCCGAAATATAGTTTAATGCTCTTGCTAC
>JAPYLE010000003.1 GCA_027293795.1 Rickettsia endosymbiont of Ixodes persulcatus | reverse complement strand
TTATTGATCATTTTGAATAGTTGCAGTTTCTGATATGACTATACAATATTCGCTGCGTTGAGGATGCATTTTACGATTTTATCAAAGCAATTTAATATTTCTTCTATAAAAATTTTAGGGTGCTGATTTTTGATACCATTGATTTGAAAAATAACCCTAAGCTTAAACACGGTAGAATGAAAAATTTCAACTTGCTACTGTTGCTTCTAATAAAGGAAGTCCAAAACCTTCATAAAGTGATACATAGACAAATCCATAGGCGCCTGAATATAAATAAGGCAAATCATCACTTGAGACATAACCCAAGCAATATAATTCTTCTTTTCTAATCAATTGATTTATTAACTTCATTAATCTATGTGTACCCCAGCCTTTCATCCCCACTAAAACTAAGGGGAATTTTTTGCGTTGTCGTTCGGGTAACAAATTAAAAGCCTGTATTAACCGTTCTAAATTCTTCCGCGGCTCTAAAGTGCCAACACTTAATAGATAGGATTTTTCTAATAGACCGTATCGCGCAAGAATATGAGCTATTTCCACAAATTGGCGCGGTCTAAAAATCTTAGAAACACCATGATAAATCGTCGTTATTTTTTCTGGGCTTATTCTAAAATAGTTAATAATTTCATTACGCATAAAATGAGAACCAGTAATAAGATGATCGGCTTCTTTTATACTCTTAGGCAAATACTTAAATAAAAATTTTACTCTCTCACGAGGATGACATTCTATATAATAAATATGAGACAAATCATGTACATTACAAATTTTAATACCTGAATAAGGCCTTAAAATATAACAAGGCTCATGATAAATAAAATTTTTATAATAAAAATATCGTGATTTTTTAGAAAAAATATAATTACGATAATACTCTAGGCAGGTATATGCAATAGAGCAACAACGCATTATTTTTTTTATTTTCTCGAAAAAAAAATTGTTACGATATTTATTATAATTATTAGCTGATATGACTGGCATATGCATAAGTTTAGTAATTTTGTTATTCATCTCTAGCCCTCTCATTAAGCCTTGTATATATATGCCAACCCCAGTCAAGGGATATTTTAAAGCGTAACTACCTAAGAGTATTTTCATTTGCCACTCCAATTACAAGTTAAATATGCACTCCACAATAGATTAAAATATCTATTACTGGCATTACAATAAAAAATTTGCTACCATTTTTCTCACAAGGGATTGTAGATGCGCAATAAAGCATCAAGCAGGTTTAAAAGGATGAACAAACAACCAAAATTTCCGCTAACAAATTGGATATTCCATTACTTATCAACTTTCGCAGGTAATCTAAAAACAGACTCTGGGTATTTGAAATATGTAAAAGAAGCTTTCAAGGAAAGCCCGGAAAGTAAAAATTCCTCAATAGTACTTGCTTTAGCTAGCTTTTCGATTTTTGTATTTCTATTATTACGAAGTTTTGGCTTGTATCCACTTGTATTTTGCGATGAGTACTACCATAGCCTAGCTTCTCGACTTTTAGCCTTTACAGATTCACCCTATTCTAACTACCTATATTTAGCCATCTATCGTTTTACAAATCTATGTGGAGATGGATTTCTATATGGTGCAAGAGTATTAAATTCTTTGTTCTTTGTTGCAGCGACGCCTTTTGTTTACTTGACGGCTAGGCAGTTCTGTACAGACAGAGCGGCGTCAATTGTAGCATTTCTCACTATCTTAGGACCTATTAATACGTATACTGGCTATTATATGCCAGAAGCGCTTTATTTTTGTTCATTTTGGATTTTTACATGGTTTATTTTAGGTTTAGATAATAGATCTAATTTAAAACTATGGTGTATTGCTGGAGTACTATTAGGTTTATCAGCATTAATTAAATGTCGCGTTCTACTTATTTTACCAGCAATAATTACTTATATTTTATACATTAGCAGAAAAACTACTGGGTATTGGAACCTAGATGCGCTCAGAAATGTAAATGCTTGCGTTTCCTTTACATTGCTTACAAAATTTTTAGTTGGTTATTTATTTGCAGGTAAATCGGGAATTAACTTAGGTTTTTCTATCGGAACCACAGTAGAATCTTTCGCAACACATTCCCAAAGCATTATTTATGCCTTAGTTTTATTGAGTAAAAATTTTAAAGGACATGTATTAGCTATTTGTTTACTATTTAGTTTACCATTTGCTTCTGCAATCTATCTCACATTTAACTCAATTGTCTCAAAGAGCGCCTTAAAAAGGGAACAATGTATTTCATTTTATGCACTTGTAGTTCTATTTAACCTTATTTTTATTACTAGTTTTTTTACAGCCATTTTTGGAGCCACTGGGGTTACAAGGCTTTCGATGCGTTACTATAATTTCGCCCTCCCTCTCTGGTTTATAATTACAGCTTCTCAGTTATCTTTCCGCCCAACCCACAACACATTTAAATG
>JAPYLE010000002.1 GCA_027293795.1 Rickettsia endosymbiont of Ixodes persulcatus | reverse complement strand
TGAGAGCACATCATCTAGAGCTTTGAATAGTTTCATTCTTAAATCGTAACTGTAACTGCTTGCCATAACTTATTTATTATTATTTATAACATATATATTAGCATAGTATGTACCTATTTACTATGGTCTAGCTATACTATAAAAATCAATATTGATGAATTTATTAAGTTTCTTAAGGCAGTTAATTCCTAAAATCATTATTTAACAAATAAGCTGCACTATTCATTTCATTTAATCTTGATATAGTGCGTTTGAATTCTTCACTTAGATTAGAACCTTGATATATTTTATTAGGGTTATATTCTAAGCTCATAAATAAGAGTATTTTATAGAAATAGGCATTATCGATAAAATTAATAAATCTAACGACCGTATTTGTATCGTTAGCCTCGATAGTATGGACATTTTGAACTATAATAATGTTGAAATTTTGACAAATATTGACATAATCGATATAGCTAAGGTCTCTTGTAAATAATTCATTATAATCAGTGACTAATATTCTTTTATGCACTTTTTGAAATGATATTTTTCTACCTAAAACCTCAATATTTTGAGGAGTAAAATTAATAGAGTTCTTTCGAAACTCTACTTCTAGAGGTAATTTGTGCGTAGATTCGGTGCTCGCATCCTCACGTACTGGTATGTACGCTGCGGTGCGTGTCTCCTACAAATTCCTTTCTATGAGCGAGTTTCGAAAGAACTCTATTATCGCTAATGTCTGTAATAATTTTTTCAAGTTTGTTTTGATTTTCTAGAGTTGAGGGATAAATAATTCTCTCTCCTTCAACTCCTAAAGCTTTATCAAATCGATAATCATGGTGATTATCTAGATATTTAACATAAAATTTATTATTGATTATCTTTATAAAACGTAAGAAAGATTCTCGTTGTAACCCATCTTTGTAAAGATCATTGGGACTCATGTTAGAGGTTATAAAAATCAACCACTTTCATCTTTCAGATGAAAGTTTGTTTTATAGCGACTAGAAGTCGCATATGAAGCTAAAGCTTATGCGACCCGTATGTGCAAATCATGTCTGGCTCATGTGTACCAATATGCCTATTAATCATATAATCGTTACATTACCACTATTAGACCTACAGTAACTTCCTTGCACACACAATGTCTACCACACTGTATAAGCGACTATAGTAAACAGTACGTAATTTCCTGACGTATTGAACTCATGGTGCTTGTGATGCTAACGCATTATGGCGCACATGGCAAGCTAAAGCTTTTCCATCTGGAGGATGGAGGTTTTAACCACCAAAGGGACTATAAAAATGATAAATAAGTACTGTAACATTATGGCTCTTATGTATGTACCTACTCTCTTCCATCCATACATCATATCACGAAGCAAAGCTTCGGGGAATTAAACCCTAAGAGATTAAATTTAAAATCGTATGATTAAGAAAATTACAAAATATGAAAACTTTGCACATACTTCCTAATGGGAGATCAGCAGACTACATAACACCTAACTTTATATATGGCTGTGCTGGAGGTTGCAGAAATAGTTATTGCTATATGTTATGCGTCACAACTACGAAACATTGTATATAAATAAAAATATAGATCAAATACTTAACGTATTGGAAAACATATAGCGAGTTTACCAACTAAAATTTCTAATCAAACAGATTCTAAATACTGGACATATAATATAGGTTGCTCTACCGATATAAGTTTGCATTGGAAACACACTAATTGGTTCAAGATATTTAATTTCTTTAAAGAAAATTCGCGTGCTAAGGCAACTTTTGCTACTAAATATGTCAATCCTAAATTACTTAATTTTAATCCTGAAGGTAAAGTAAGAATCAGATTTAGTTTGATGCCGGCAAGGATGAGCGATATATTAGAGCTAAAAACGAGTCCAATTATTGAGAGGATAAAAGCAGCGAATATTTTTATTGAATCAGGTTACGAAGTTCATCTAAACTTTTCTCCTATTATTGCTTATGAAGAATGGCTTACCGAATATGCAAAGTTATTTGAAGATTTAGATCAATACATAAACAGCCAATATAAACCATTTATAAAAGCGGAATGCATATTTTTAACGCATAACGATAAGCAGCATGAGAGAAATATTGCCTCAAATAGATTGGAGAGTGAAGCTTTAATTTGGCAACCAAACATACAGGAAAATAAAGTAAGTGAATACGGAGGTAAGACTGTACGTTAATAAAGCTGGTATTAAGAGTAATTTTATCCAACGATGGAGCGTGTGTCGCATGATAGGTTGATTCCATGGAATCAAATACGATATATCTTCTAATTCTTCCTACTTATCAAGCCTATGAAACAAAAGCATAAACTCCTGTCTACTAAATTATAATTTTATATTACTGCAGTTAAAAAAGCAAAAAATTTGAAAATTACAGTTATAATTTATATAGTCAACTAATTTTTCAATAATTAATTTATATTTCTTTACCATCACAAGAAAATTCCTAATCTCAAGGATTATTATAATAATAAAAAATCACTTGCATGAAAATAAACTTATGATATGTCTCTTCAAGTCGGGTTTCAATTTTATCTTCCATAAAAGTAACCCAAAACTACTATCCCTCAACTGATAGGGAGTGTAGTGTTAGTTGAGTACAAAAGTAAAAATATAAAAAACAAATAAAATATTGAGTAAACAAAAAGTCTTTTAGCTTGTTTGTTATCAGGGGTATCATAGAATAAAGAACCGGCATAATATAGAAATACTAACCCAAGAATACCGGCAATTATTAAATATATAAAATTACTCATTCCGATAAAAAAAGGCATCAGCGAAACAATAAATAATAAAATGCTGTAAATTAGAATTTGTTTTTTAGTATATAAAGCTCCTTTTATTGCAGGCATCATCGGTACTTTACAGTTTTTATAATCTTCGTTACAGAATAAAGCGAGAGTCCATGAATGCGGCGGCGTCCAAATAAAGATAATCAAAAATAATATAACCGACTGAAGAGATATAGTATTACTTACTACTGCATAACCTATTACAGGAGGCAATGCCCCCGATACTCCGCCAATAACGATATTTTGTATAGAACGACGTTTTAACCAAATAGTATAAATACAGATATAATAAAAAATAGTGAATAGCAGTAAAAAGGATGCAAGTAGATTAACACATAAAGCCATAAAAAATACTGCAAAAAATCCCGTTATCAAACCAAAAGATAAAGCCTCATCAGGTTCTATAGCACCTCTGATGACAGGTCTTTTTTGAGTACGTTTCATTAAGCTATCGATGTCTCTATCGTACCACATATTAATTGCCCCTGCACTACCTGCACCAAGAGCTATGCAAACAACTGCAATACCGGCAATAAACGGATGCACAGAATAAGGAGCAAGCCACATACCTACAAAACCCGTAAAAATTACAAGTGACATTACACGTGGTTTCATAAGTAAAATATAGTCTTTAACAGTACTCTGTGAATGATTAATTTTATCTAAATTTATCGACTTTATTAAGGAACTCATATGAAATATTTTTTAATTGAATATAAAAAGTTTTAGGTTAAAAATCAATGATTGACTTTGATGCAAGAAATGTATATATTTTCTTGTAATTCAAATGAAAGTTAAGGATATTATCAGTGACAAAAATTGTTCGTTCTAAATATAAAGCTAGTAGAAGACTTGGAGTAAGTCTATGGGGTGATAGCAAGGATGCTTTCAATACACGAAATTATCGTCCCGGACAACATGGGCAAAATACCATGATTAAAACTTCAGATTACGGTTTACATTTAAAAGCTAAGCAAAGATTAAAATGCCACTACGGTCGCGTCACTGAAAAACAATTTAGAAATATTTTTGCACTTGCTCAAAAAATGAAAGGTAATACCGGTGAAAACTTCATTGGGCTACTTGAAAGTAGACTTGATACGGTAGTTTATAGAATGAATATAGCTCCAACTATTTTTGCTGCAAGACAGTTAGTTTCACACGGTCATATTAAATTAAACGGTAAGAAAGCCGATATTGCGAGTATACGCCTAAAGGAAGGCGATGTTGTAGAAGTTAAAGAATCCGTAAAACAGATAGCACTTATTCAAGAATCCGTTTCAAAACAAGGTCAAACAACTCCCAATTATTTATCATTTGATGTACCTTCATTAACCGGTAAATATTTAAGAGTTCCTGCTCTTTCTGATGTTCCGTATCCTTTTGAAGCAGAAGTTCATTTAGTAATCGAGTTGTATTCTCGTTAATACATGATACTGTCTTTACAAATTAAGTCCACTACTCTAAGAACGTTCAGAATGTCATTCCCGCGAAAGCAGTGATACAGTTAAACATATAAAAAAACAAGTTTTTATATGTTTATTTTTATTGTCCCAAATTTGGGAGAAAAACCCTGCACTGCAAGTGCGGGGTTTTAACACATCAGGAGTTTTGCACTTAGCAAAATTGCGTATCAGCTAGAAGCCATCTAATGTTGTTCTGAATTGATGTTTTTATAACTTCCCAATTTTGTTGATATAAAGTAATTTTTTTATTTATCCTTCTTTTGTTCATATCGAGCCA
>JAPYLE010000001.1 GCA_027293795.1 Rickettsia endosymbiont of Ixodes persulcatus | reverse complement strand
ATATCGTAGAGCAATTTTTGATAAGAAGTTAGATAATTATTTATGCAAAATATGTTTAGAAATTGAAGAAAGATACGAGATAAGATTTTTAGAAATTGGAGTAGATAAAGATCATGTGCATTTTCTAATTCAGTCTATGCCTAGTTATAGTCCTACTAAAGTAGCTAGGATAGTGAAAAGTATAACAGCTAAGAAAATGTTTGAGAAATTTCCTGACTTAAAATAGCATTCCTTCTGCTTCAGCTTTATAATATCTAATAATTTATTCTTGCATTATAACCCCTTGCTGGACCATAAGGTTTTGCTTTTATATCTCCTGTTTCCCATTTAAGAGTTTTCCATCTATATATATAGTGTTACGACCTATATTGAATATTTTACATGCTTTAACAATTGAGAGCACATCATCTAGAGCTTTGAATAGTTTCATTCTTAAATCGTAACTGTAACTGCTTGCCATAACTTATTTATTATTATTTATAACATATATATTAGTATAGTATGTACCATTTACTATGGTCTAGCTATAATTTACTGATTTATTCTTGCTGTACAGATTCTTTCGGTGATTTCTTTCAACTTTTCTACTTTATCAATTAAATATAAAAGCTGTTCTTTACTAACTTTATAATTTCTATCATATCTTGCATCGACATATGCTTTTTGAAGCAACTCAAAACATTTTTTTGTTCTTCGGTTAACTGAGGGAATACCGTCCATAATTCATTATCGTAATTTCCTGCCATACTACCTAATTCTTCTATATCATGCGACTTCAGTTTATAATTAGAAAAAACTAATAAAATAGTACTGTAAAGACTTTCCGTAGCTTGATGTGACTCAAAAGCACATTCGTTTAAACCACTCTTCATAATATTTTTTAGCAATTTCTTTCATCTTGCTCCAAGGTAACTCCTTAGCTTCGCTAAGTGTAAATTCACCGCTATCATATGAAAGAATACCTTCTTTTTTGATATCCGTATAAAAATAACGTCCTTTTTCTACCTGCCTATTTATTTCATCTATTAACTCAAGAATTATAGATATTAACGAATAATACGGAATAATTTGCTTAGGGTTTATTACTCCCGTCTTCTCTAATCTTTTATATATTTTATCTTTTAATCTTAAAGCATGCCCTTTATATTTACTTTTTTAAGTATAATCAAAATATTAATATCACTATGATAGCCGTTAGGTAGATCACGTACCCAATCACCTCTAGCAAAAGAGCCATACAAGATAATCATAGCGATTTTATCTTGTGCAATATCTAGAATTTGCTGCACTATAAAATTAAGTCTAGCACTAATTTTAAGAGAACGTTCGGGTAAAGTGGTTTTCATTTAAATTCTAATACCTATCCTTATCATTATACACTCCCCAAATTACTTTCTTTGAAATCCAACCTGTGTAATCCTTACAAGTAATTTGACAAAATTGTTCTTTACATTTTTTCAAGCCACAACGAACCTTAGGCATTAATTTTGCTATAACTCGGCTTTTAGGATTGACGGATTTGGTAAGCTCTATTTCTTTATCACCCATAATAACTACTGATCTTGTACCTGATAAAACACTTGAATGTATCCAACCAC